>JAPOOQ010000489.1 GCA_026713345.1 Gemmatimonadota bacterium
CCCGCAGCGCCCCGCCCGTGTTGGACCAGACCCCCGGGCCCCCCGCCAGCCCCCTGCCCCGGCGCCGCCGCGATCCGGACGCCCGTGAAGGAGCCGGGTCCCGCGCCGACGACGACCCCGGAGATGTCGCTCACCTCCTTCCCCGCCTCGGCCAGCACCTCGCGCGCCGCGGGGATCAGCGCCGCGGCGTGGCCGGCGGGCTCCGCGAGCAGGCGCTGTGCCACCACCGCCCCCTCCACGGCCAGCGCCACCGATCCCGCGGCGCCGGAGGTCTCGATGGCCAGCAAAGCGCCGGCGGGCCGGGCCGGCGACGCACCCGTGGAGTGCTGCGGCGCGACCGTCCCGTGCGATGTCCTCGCCCCCGCCTGGCACCCACTCTTCACAGCACCCTCACCGCGAAGCCCGGAAGAGGCGGCACATCGCCGAACGACTGCACGTCGAGCTCCCGCAGTCCCTTTCCGTCGCCCGCGTAGCGCAGGTGCACCTCCCAGCGCTCGGCGGGAAGGTGTGGGCCCGCCCGCTCCGGCCACTCCACGAGCACGATCACCTCTTCGTCGCCCACCACATCGTCCCATCCGATTCCGGCCAGCTCTTCGGGCGACCGCAGGCGGTAGAGGTCCGCGTGGATCACCGCGCCCTTCCCCCCGGTCTCATACCTGAAGACGAGGTTGAAGGTGGGAGAGGGCATGTAGTCGCACACGCCCGCACCCTCCGCCACCGCCCTCGCGAGCACGGACTTCCCCGCCCCGAGCGGCCCGGAGAGTCCGATGAAGGCCGGCGCGCGCACCTCGCTCCCCACGCGGCGGCCCCACGCGGCGAGCTCCGCTTCGGTCACCTTCACGGGACCGGCTCCCGTCGCGGCAACGCCCGTTCCCGGCGGCTCGCGTTCACCGCCCGCCTCCCTTCGCCGGGACGGCCTTCAGCTCGAACAGCTGGTCGCGCAGCGTCGCCGCGCGCTCGAAGTCGAGCGCCTCCGCCGCCTTCGCCATCTCCTGCTCGATGATCTTGATGAACTCCTCGGCGTTGACCTCGTCCGCGTACTCCCGCCCCGGCTCCGCCACCTTCGCGACCGGCTTCTCGCGCGCGTCGGCCACCCGCGTGGAGAACTCGATCTCCTCGACGCTCTTGCGGATGGTGCGCGGGACGATCCCGTGCCGCTCGTTGTGCGCGGTCTGCACCTTGCGGCGGCGCTCCGTCTCGTCGAGGCATACCCGCATCGACTCGGTGACGCGGTCCGCATACAGGATCGCCTTCCCGTTCACGTTGCGCGCCGCGCGCCCCACCGTCTGGATCAGGGAGCGGGCGTTGCGCAGGAACCCCTCCTTGTCGGCGTCCAGGATCGCGACCAGCGACACCTCGGGCAGATCGAGCCCTTCGCGCAGCAGGTTGATCCCCACCAGCACGTCGATCCGGCCGAGGCGCAGCGTGCGCAGGATCTCCATCCGCTCGATCGCGTCGATGTCGGCATGCATGTAGCTCACCCGGATCCCGATCGACTGGAAGTACTCGGACAGGTCCTCCGCCATGCGCTTGGTGAGGGTCGTGACAAGCACGCGTTCGTCGCGCCCGGCGCGCTCGTGAATCTCGGCCAGCAGGTCGTCCACCTGGCCGCGCACCGGACGCACGTCGATCGACGGGTCAACCAGCCCCGTCGGGCGGATGATCTGCTCGGTGATCACCCCGCCCGAGCGCTCCAGCTCGTAGTCGCCGGGAGTGGCCGAGACAAAGACGACCTGCGGCAGCAGCTCCTCCCATTCGTCGAAGCGCAGCGGGCGGTTGTCGATCGCCGAAGGGAGACGGAAGCCGTGCGCGACCAGCGTTTCCTTGCGCGACCGGTCGCCCCGCGACATCCCGTGGATCTGGGGGAGGGTCACGTGGGATTCGTCCACGATCAGCAGGAAGTCCTCCGGGAAGTAGTCCATGAGGCAGGCGGGCCGCTCCCCCTCCCTGCGCCCGCTCGTGTACCGGCTGTAGTTCTCGATGCCGGGACAGGTACCCATCTCCAGCATCATCTCCAGGTCGAAGTTGGTGCGCGACTCGACCCGCTGCGCTTCGAGGAGCATCCCCGCGGTCTGGAACCGGGCCACCTGGTCGGCGAGCTCGCCGCGCACCATCGGCTCCATCTCCTCGATGGTGCGGCGACGGGTGACGTAGTGCGACGCGGGGTAGATCGAGGTGCGCTCCAGCGCCGCGATCGTCTCGCCGGTGAGCGGATCGAAGCGGGTGATGCGCTCGATCTCGTCCCCCCACAGCTCGATCCGCACGGCCTGCTCGTCGTAGGCGGGGAAAACCTCGACGGTGTCGCCGCGCACCCGGAAGGTGCCGCGCTCGAAGGCGATGTCGTTGCGCTTGTAGAGGATGTCGACCAGCCCGCGGAGGATCTCCTGCCGGGGAGCCTCCTCGCCGACCTCGAGGTGCAGCATCAGGCCGCGGTAGTCCGCCGGGTTGCCCAGGCCGTAGATGCACGAGACCGAGGCCACCACCACCACGTCGCGCCGCTCGATCAGCGAGGAGGTGGCGCGCAGCCGCAGCCGCTCGATGTCCTCGTTGATCGAGGCGTCCTTCTCGATGTAGGTGTCGGTCGCGGGGACGTAGGCCTCGGGCTGGTAGTAGTCGTAGTAGGAGATGAAGTACTCGACCGCGTTGGCGGGCAGGAGCGATTTCAGCTCGCCGTATAGCTGTGCCGCGAGCGTCTTGTTGTGCGACATGACCAGTGCGGGCCGCCTGCACTGCGCGATCATGTGCGCGATGGTGAGGGTCTTGCCGGTTCCGGTTGCCCCGAGCAGGGTCTGGAAGCGCGCGCCGCCGCGGACGCCGGCAACGAGCTCCTCGATCGCTCCGGGCTGGTCGCCCTTGGGCTCGAAGGGCGCCTGGATCTCGAAGTCAGGCATCGGGGCCGAAGAGCTCGCTCTCGCCGAAGCTCTCGCGCCGGATCACCGACGTGACCCCCTTCACGCGGTGCACCGCGTCCATCACGCGCTTCAGGTGGTTCAGGTCCTGCACCTCGACCACGAACGCCGCGGTCATGCCACCGTCCGTGCCGCGCATGTCGGCGTGCTGGATGTCGGTGGCGGATTCGCTGATCGTTCGGGCGACGTCGCCGAGCAGTCCGCGCCGGTCCGTCCCCTCCATGTAGAGGTGGACGAAGAAGCGGTCGTCCCGCTCGGTCTTCCACTCGATATCGACCCGGCGCCCGGGGTCCTCGTCCAGATTGAGGACGTTGGGGCAGTCGGTCCTGTGGACGGAGATGCCCCGGCCCCGCGTGATGTATCCGATCACCTTGTCCCCGGGCACCGGCTGGCAGCACTGCGAGTAGCGCACCATCAGGTTGTCCACCCCTCCGATGGCCACACCCCGGTTCGACTTGCGGATCTTCTTGGCGATCCGCTCCAGCGCCGACGGCGTGCGCTTCACCACCTCCGCCGGATCCTCGTCGGGGTACAGGCCGCTGATCACCGCCGCCGGACCGATGTCCCCCCGGGCCAGCGCCGCCAGCACGTCGTCGAAGGTCTTGTAGCCGAGGCGCCGGGCGCCTTTCTGCATCTCGTTGTTGCCCGGTTTCGGGCGCCGCGCCTTGCGCAGCTCGCGCTGGAAGAAATCCTGGCCGATCCGCAGCGCGCGATCGTACTCCTCCCGGCGGATCCACTGGCGGATCCTCTGGCGCGCGCGGGAGGTCTTCACAAAGCCCAGCCAGTCGCGGTTGGGCCATTGGCGGGGGTTGGTGATGATCTCGACCGAGTCCCCGCTCTTGAGCTTCCGCGACAGGGGGGCGATGCGGCCGTTCACCTTCGCGCCCGCGCAGTGCAGCCCCACCTCCGTGTGCACGGAGAAGGCGAAGTCGATCGGCGACGCGTCCACCGGCAACTGCTTGACCTCGCCCTTCGGCGTGAAGACGAAGATCTCGCCCTGGAAGAGGTCCATGCGGAGGAACTCCATGAACTCCTCCGGCTCGCTGGCATCCTTCTGCCACTCGAGCACCTGGCGGAACCAGGTCAGCGCGTCGTCGACTCCGCTGTCGCCGCCCTCGTCCTTGTAGCGCCAATGCGCGGCGATCCCGAACTCGGCGGTGCGGTGCATCTCTCCGGTGCGGATCTGCACCTCGTAGCGGCGGCCGCTCGGGCCCAGCACGGTCGTGTGGATCGACTGGTACATGTTCGACTTGGGCGTGGCCACATAGTCGTGGAAGCGCTCGGGGATCGGCGTCCAGCGCCCATGGATGATCCCCAGAGCGGCGTAGCAGTCCTGCACGGAGTCGGTGATCACCCGCAGCGCCATCAGGTCGTAGATGTCGTCGTAGTTGCGGTCCTGCGTCACCATCTTGCGGTGGATGGACCAGAGGTGCTTCGGCCTCCCGGTCACCTCCGCGGTGACGCCGACGGCCTTGAGCGCGTCCTCGAGCGGCCGCTGCATCTCCTGGATGTGCCGCTCCCGCGCACGCCGGCGCTGCCGCACGAGCTTGCGCAGGTCGTCGTAGACCTTGCGGTCGAGGAACTTGAAGGCCAGGTCCTCCAGCTCCCACTTGATCGCGGCCATCCCGAGCCGGTGGGCGAGCGGCGCATAGATCTCCCGCGTCTCTCGCGCGATGGGCTGCTGCTTGCCGACAGGCAGATACTCCAGTGTGCGCATGTTGTGCAGGCGGTCGGCGAGCTTGACCAGGATCACCCGCGCATCGTTGGCCATCGACAGCAGCAGCTTGCGGTAGTTCTCCACCTGGCGCTCGGTGCTGGAGCGGAAGCGCACCTTCCCGATCTTGGTGACCCCATCCACAATCGACGCGATCTCGTCCCCGAAGATCTCGCGGATCCCCTGCAGGGAGACGACCGTGTCCTCGACAACGTCGTGCACCAGCGCCGCGACCACCGAGGCCGTATCGAGCTGCAGGGAGGTGACGATCGTGGCCACCTCCACCGCGTGATTGATGTACGGCTCGCCCGACGCCCGGCGCTGCTCGGAGTGCGCCTCCGCGGCAAGCTCGTAGGCCGCCCGGATCGCATCGATATCGAGACGCTCGGCGTACGCCTCCATCGCCCGCGCCAGGGGCCTCGGAAACCCGCGGATCGTGATGACCCGCTCTGCCGTCGCTGTCGTCGCCATGCTCGCCACACTCCCGGTCCGCCGTGCCTGCTACAATCTATGTCCTTGGCCGCGGCAGGGGTTAG
>JAPOOQ010000490.1 GCA_026713345.1 Gemmatimonadota bacterium
CTCGTTCCCGCGGCACGCCTCGCGCCCCCGCCCCCGACATCCGGGGGCGGGGCGCTTTCGTTCCCGAACCCACGGGAGACCGCCATGCCCGAACCCGCGATTTCCGCCGCGCACGCCGATACCCCGCCGCCGATGCACCCGATGGACCCGCGCCGGGGCGAAAGCCTGACGCCCATGTTCGGCGCGTTCCTCTGCTGGTTGCTCGACCTCGAACCCGTGACCCGCCCGGCCATCACCGGGATCGCCATCGCCGGCGAGTCGGTTTTGGCCGCCACCACCGAGAGCCCCTTCTTCGACGCCCATCTCGGCTCGGTGGACGATTTCGAGCGCAACCTGCGCGGCTGGGGCGAGGCCTGTGGGGCCGATGCTTCGACCGTCGACGGCCTGGTCGCCCGGATGCGGAGGAACGCCCAATGAGCGTCACCGATCTCCCCGCGGACTACGACCGCCACCGGGCGGCGCTCGACATCGTCGATCCCGGCGCGTGCAACCCCTCGGGCGTGGCGCTGGCCCTCCATAACGCCTGCCGACAGGCCATCGCGGAGGGCGTTTCGCAGCGCAACGACCCCGCCATCCGCCTGATCGGCCTCCAGCTCGCCTATCTGCTCCGGGTCGACCGCATTCTCGACAGCGAGGAATACGGCCGGCTGATCGAGCAGTGCCGCGTTCGTGCCGAAGAGCGCCAGAACGCCCGTGTCCGGGAGGCCGTGGCATGACCCCGCTGGACGCACCCGAACCGGGCTTCGACGACATCGCGCTCTTCGACATGCCGGCGCCACCGGCCCCGGATCGGAGTCCGGGGCAGGCCCCGGTCCGCGAGGCCGCGAGCCGCCGCCGACTCCAGTCGCGCCTGCTGCGCGCCGGGCGCGAGGCGGTCGACGACCGCGAGCTGCTGGAGCTTCTGCTCTCCGGACGCCCCGCCATTCCGGATACCGGCGCGCTGGCCGCCACTCTGCTGGAGGTGTTCGGCACGGCGCCGCGCGTCCTCGCCGCCCGTCCGAACCGGTTGCGCAGCGTGCCCGGCCTCTCCGACGACGCCATCGCCATCCTCAAAGCCGCCGAGGCGCTCGGCATCCGCATGGCGCGCGCCGACGTGCCGGACACCGTGCGCCCCTCCTTCGGCAACTACGACAAGGTGATCGAGTACAGCCGCACGCTGGCCGGCCATCGCGAGGTGGAGGAGTTCCGGGTTTTGTATCTCGACCGGAAGAACCGTCTTGTCGCGGACGAGCTGCATCAGCGCGGCACGGTCTGCCACACGCCGGTCTATCCCCGCGAAATCTGCGTGCGGGCGCTGGAGCTTCAGGCGAGCGCGATCATTGCCCTGCACAACCATCCTTCGACGGACCCGGAACCGTCCAGAGCGGACATCGACATGACCGGCCGCCTCCGAGACGCGCTGAAAACGATCGACGTCACGCTGCTCGACCACGTCATCGTAACGCCCTCCGGCTCCGTGAGCTTCCAGCATCGCGGGCTGCTCTGACGCGCCGGACTGCGCACGGGTCCCGCACGCCGTGCGATCCACCGACCCTCCGCCAGCCCCTTATCCCGACCCGCACGACTCAGGGAGGAACCGCCATGCTGCACAGGATCACCGGCCGCGCCACCAAGTGCGGCCCCTCCGCGATTTCCGCGATCGCCGGGGTGCCGACCCACGAGGCCGCCGCCGTA
>JAPOOQ010000491.1 GCA_026713345.1 Gemmatimonadota bacterium
GCCGGTTGGTTGTCGAAGATGGGCGTCCAGGTGGTGCCCCGGTTCTCGGTCTTCCAGACGTTCGACGAAGAGGTGGCGACGTACCACACGCTCCGGTTCGTGGGATCGACGGCGATGTCAGCGATCCTCCCGGACATGAAGGCCGGGCCGATGCCGCGGAGTTCCAGCGCGGAGAGGAAGCCGGTGGTGATGGCGGGGGGCTGGGCGGTGAGCGGGGGGGGGGTGGGGAGCGCCAGCAGGCCGGCGAGGGCAGTCCGGGCGGCGACGGCGGAGGCGGTGGAGGCGGTGGACGGCTTCATCGGGATCCTCGGGTCGGGGTGGTCGCGCGGATCGTCAAGCTACGGGTGCGGCCGGCATTGAGAAACCTGGTGCCCCGCCCGCTCAGTCGCGCCGTCTTCGCACCAGCCACGCGTCAATGCTCAGGTGGTCTTCCTGGAACATCGCCATCGCGAGCACCAGCAGCACGACGCGCGGGATGACGTGGGTATTGAATGCGTACAGCGGGTCGGCGACGAGGTGCCCGAAGGTGACGACCACCAGCACGGCACCCAGGCCGAGCGCGGCCGGGAAACGCTGCCATCCGGCGACCATGAGCGCGCCGCACAGGAGTTCCACGAAGGGGATGGTCGTGCCGGCGATCCAGAGCGACCACTCCGGCAGGAAGCTCACCGCGTACGGCACCACGAACAGGTCGCGGGCATGTTCGACGGCGCCGAAAAGGAACACCTTCCAGAACCCGGCGGCCAGGAAGATCAGCCCCAGGATTACCCGTGCCACGAACGCGGCCCAGCTCTTCGGTGTGATCATGTCGGTCCTCATGTTGGCCGCCGCCGCAGCCGTTTCGCCGTTTCGTCGATCAGGTTCCAGGCTCTTTCGACATGTTCCGATTCCGTGCGCGCCTGGCCGACGCAGAGCCGCAGCGCAAAGCGGCCATTCAGCCTGGTGTGCGTCAGGAAGATCTCGCCGCTGCCGTTGAGTTCCTTCATGATGCGCTCGTTCAGCTCATCGCTGCCCCGGTGGCGAAAACAGACGAGGTTTAGCGGTGCCGGAGCCACCATCTCGAAGTGCCGGTCGGCCTCGATCCACCCCGCCAGCCGCCGGGTCAACTCGATGTGCCGACGGACGTGGTGCTGGAGGCCTTCGACACCATAGTAGCGCAGCACGAACCAGAGCTTGAGCGCCCGAAACCGACGGCCCAGCGGCAACTGCCAGTCCCTGTAGTCGAAGACGGCACCGCTCCTGGTCGCGTCGTTAACCAGGTATTCCGGGAGGATGGACAAGGCACCGATCAGCGCCGCGCGGTCGGCCACCCAGAAGCAGCTGCAATCGAAGTTCGTGAACATCCACTTGTGGGGATTGAAGCAATAGCTGTCGGCGTACTCGACGCCGTCGTGCAGATGGCGGTATTCCGGACAGATCGCCGCCGTGCCCGACATGGCCGCGTCGACATGGAACCAGAGGCCCTCTTCGCGGCAGATTCTGCCGATCGCGGCAATGGGGTCGATCGCATTCGACGACGTGGTGCCCAGCGTGGCGCAGGCGAAGATGGGTCGCAGCCCGGCGGCTCTGTCGGCCCGGATCTGCGCCGCCAGGCTGGCTGTATCGAGAGCGAAGTTCTCGTCAACCGGGATCTGCCGCAGGTTGGCGCGCCCCAGGCCGGCAATGCCCATCGCCTTTTCCAGCGACGAGTGCGCCTGCGTGGAGCAATAGGCGACCTGTGAGCCGTCGCAGCCCTGCCGGTTGGTGCGCAACCCGGAATCCCGCTCCCGCGCCGCGACCAGCGCGCACAGCACGGCACTGGAGGCAGTATCCTGAATGACGCCGCCGCCGCTGGCGGTGGACCGGTACGCTTCCGGCAGGCCCAGCAGGTCGGCCAGCAGGTCCAGCACCCGGGTCTCGACCTCGGTGCAGGCGGGACTCGTAGACCAGAGCATACCCTGCACCCCGAGCCCGGCGGCCAGCAGTTCGCCCAGAATGGCGGGCCCCGACGAGTTGCTGGGGAAGTAGGCGTGGAATCCGGGCGATTGCCAGTGCGTGATGCCGGGGAGGATCCGCTCCGTGGCGTCCTGGAGGATTGCGTCGAAAGCCTCGCCCCTGGCGGGCACCTCCGTGCCCAGGGAGTCGCCGATCTCGCCGGGTCCCACGGGCGACAGAACCGGATAGCGCTCGACATTCTCGTGGTAGTCGGCGATCCAGTCGATCACTTCCCGGCCGTACCGCCGGAATTCCTCCGGCGACATGTGGTAGCATTTCTTCTCGGACATTCGGTTGGCTTCGTCTCTTGCGGGGGCCGAATCATGAGGCGAATCCCCCTTCGGGCGTGGAGGATCCGCCATTTGGAGGGTTGGGTGCCGTACGCCCGACGAGCATTGTCCGCGTGCGCTCGATCTCCGATGCGAGGAGTTCCTCGTCCGGCAGCGTGGTCCGGTACTCGGACGCCATGACCTTGTTCGGCAGACCCTCCAGTGCATACCGCGCCACTGCTTCATCCTTCTGGGCGCAAAGGATCAATCCGACCGGGGGGTTCTCCTCCCGGCGGACCCAATGCTCACGGGCGTAGTTCAGGTAGAGATGCATTTGTCCGGCATCAGCGTGCGTGAACTTCCCGATCTTCAGGTCGATGACCACGAGACACCGAAGGCGGCGGTGAAAGAAGAGAAGATCGACGCGGTACCACTCGTCGCCGATGCGCAGCCGCCTTTGCCGGGCGATGAAACAGAAACCCCCTCCCAGTTCCAAGAGGAAGGACTCAAGGTGGCGGATCAGCGCGTCCTCAAGGTCGCTCTCGGAGTATTCGTCCTTCAGGTCGAGGAATTCGAGGACAAACGGGTCCTTGATCTCTTCCTCTGGAAGAATGCTGTCTCCGGGACGCGCCGTACCGCCCTCGCCGAGCAAGGCGGCCTTGTTCCTCGAAAGGGCGGTCCGCTCGTAGAACTGGGTGTTGATCTGCCGGTCGAGTTGGCGAACGGTCCAGCCTCCGCGAAGCGCTTCGGCCTCGTAGAAGGTACGGGCACGTTCGTTCCGCACCGAGAGCAGCCGAACGTAGGCGGACCAGGGGAGCGGAAACCGTGCCCGGATGGTGTCCAGCAGGGATTCTGCAGACACTGTCTGCATAATTCGATCGTCTCCCGATTCTGCAGACGGTGTCTGCACAATCGGCCATGCGAGGTAGAACGCACGCATGAGCCAGACGTTACGGACCGAGAAGCCCCGGCCGTACCGCGCCGAGAGGTCGGCCGCGAGCCGCTCGACGGTCTCCTCGCCATACTCCGCCCGGCTCCTCCCTTCCTGTTCGAGTTCGGCTATCTGCCGTCCGATCAACCAGTACGCGGCGGTCATCACGGCGTTGACCGAACGGGCCGCCGACCGCCGGGCGGCTTCGACGATCTCGGAAACCTCGCCGAAGACCGCCTCGTACCGGGCAGCCTCGCCGGTGGAGGGCACGGGCTTCTTCATGCCGCCGAGCCGCCGTCAGGGTGCGGCAGCACCAGCGCGCCCGCGAGTCTCTCGACCCCATTGGAAGGTGACAGCCCCTTGGCGCTCAAGCTCTTCGCGCCGGCGCTCGCGCCGCGTCAGGTTCTCCCGCACCGTCTCCACCACCATCGACTCACTGAAGTAGGGACCGGTCAGGACTCGGCCTTCGCGGAGATGCATCTCACCTGCCACCTGCGGTTCTCCCGGTGCTTGGGGGGGATGTTTGGGATCGTTCATGATCTGGAGGCGCTACGTTAGGCCGAGAGCGCGGACCCAACGTAGTCTAACATCGGGCGCATGACACATCCCGATCCCCGCTCCGCCATTGTAACAGAGAAGAAGAACTGGTACAATTGCCCCCCGCCGACCAGGAGCGAAACTCGATCAGCAGAGCCAACAACCCGAAATGCTGACGTTCAACTCCATGACGTGGAAACAGCCGACGCTGACCGGGCGAGCATCTGCCAGATAGAGGCGTAGTTCACACCCTGCCGGGAGTGTGGGCCGAACTGGCGTCACGCCTTCGGGAGCCCGTGCTGGTGAGCCACACCTCGTTTGATCAATCACAGTTTCCAGAATGTCATCTACAGCTTACATATGAGTTGCAAGAGAGTGCGCGAATCCGATGGCGACGGGTCACGGAAGTACTGCAGTCCCCTGGCGGGGGAGGAGTCGGAGGCAAAGAGATTGAAGCCGATTGCGAGCCGGAGAATGGGGTGGGGAGCCACGTTGGCCTGGCTGCTGGTCGCGGCGCCGGCCACCGCCCAGCAGGTCGTCGACCTCCCCGCCGAGGACCGCTGGCTGGAGGTCGACATCGAGGAGGTGTACCGGGTGGGCACCGCGGTAACCGGCGAAGAGTGGGAGCAGTTCGGCCGGGTCAGAAGCGTGGCTTTCGATGGCGCCGGCAACCTGCACATCTTTGACGAACAGGCCCAGCTGGTCTATGTCGTGGGCACCGACGGCAGGCTGATCCGGCAGTTGGGTGGACCGGGTGAGGGTCCGGGTGAGTTCGCCACCTCGGGCGCCATGGCAGTCTTCGCCGACGGGCGCGTGGTGGTCGTAGACATCACACGGCGGGGTTACCACATCTTCGCCGCCGACGGAGAATTCGAGCGCATGGTGCGCAGGGCAAATCCGGCTGACGCCATGGGAGTTGGACGTTTGGCCGCCCGGTCGGGAGCGGATGCGATCATCGGCGTGCCCACGCTGGCGACCGCATGGGTGATCACGGGGGCAATGCTACGCGGGCCTGTCAGATTCCCAACGTCGCATCCGTTCGAGCGCACGACGCTGTCCGGCGAAGAGTCCCACACGGACACGGTCGCGGAAGCGTGGCTGCCTCCAATCGACCTCGAGGGTCTGGACCATACGGAACTCGTGAACGCCGCGCCGATACCGACCGACGACCTCCCCGAATTCAGCCCGGAGCTTCACTGGGGAGTGCTGCCGGACGGCCTCGTGGTGTTCTCGGACTCGTCGACGTATTCGGTGAAGGTGGCCGGGGCCGGAGCGGGGGTGGTGCGGATCATGACACGCCCCTTCGAGCCCGAGCCGGTGACCGGCCGTGTGATCCGCGCCGAGGAGGACCGGCGGCTGCGCCAGCTGGAGGAAACGGCCGCGCCCGGTGCCAACCTCGAGGGGTGGCGCAGGCGGATCGAGAGGCTCGAGTTCCACAACGAACTGTCCGTGATCTGGGGCCTGGGAACGACTTGGGATGGCCGCATCTGGGTGCTGCGGCGAGGTGAGGAGTCCCTCCACGATGGACCGATCGATGTGCTGACAGCCGACGGCCGATACCTGGGCAGCTATCGTGCGGGCGCGATGAGAATCCCGGACGCTTTCGGCCCAAACGGCCTGGGGGCGTATGTGGAGATGAACGAATTGGGGGTGCAGACGGTGGTGGTGAGGAGGGGGGTGACTGACGGTTCCGACTGAGACCTAAGTTTGACGGGGACCTCGCCCGATGGCCCATCTTCGATATCCTGCCCAGTCTCGGCTTTCCCCCGGTCGTGTGTTGCCGCGGCACCAGACCGAGCCAGGCCGAGAAGTCGCGGCCGCGCCGGAAGCTCTCCATCGGCGGCGCGAACGCTTCGAGCGCCAGCGCGGTGATGGGCCCGATCCCCGGGATCGTCATCAGCCGCGCCGTCTCTTCGTGCTCCCCCGCGCTCGTCCGGATCTTCCGGTCGAGTCCGTCGATCTTCTCGTCGAGCTCGTCGATCCGCTCGAGCAGCAGCCATCCCAGCTCGACGACCGCCTCCGGCAGGCCACACGCCTTGTCCTCGAGAACCCCGGCCAGCTGCACGATCCAGGCCCTGCCCTGCGGAGCGACCACGCCGTACTCGGCCAGGTGACCCCGAAGCGCATTGATCGTCTGCGTGCGCTGGCGCACCAGGAGGTCGCGCGTGCGAAAGAGCATCCCCTGCGCCTGCTGCGCCTCGGTCTTGACCGCCACGAAGTGCATGGTCGGTCGCTGCGCCGCTTCCGTGATCGCCTCCGCGTCAGCCGCGTCGTTCTTGCAGCGCTTGACGAAGGGCTTCACGTAGATCGGGGGGACCAGCTGCACTTCGTGGCCGAGCGCCGCGATCTCCCGGCCCCAGTAGTGGGCACTGGCGCACGCCTCCATCGCTACCGTACACCCCGGTTGCGAGGCGAGAAAGCTCAGCAGCTTCCCGCGGCTCAGCTTCTTCCGGTACGCTACCGACCCATCCCCGTTCGCCCCGTGTACCTGAAAGCTCCGCTTTGCCAGATCGATCCCGATGATGCTAGCCTCTCCCATGTGGATGGCCTCCTCCCTCAGATGGTCGACAATCGCTCAGCACCATCTTGGCACATCGCGATGCCGCCGGGAGGGGGCGTCCACTCCATCGGAACCGGTACAGGCCGGGCAAAGCGAACTGCCCCGACCAGCGGGTCTCGCTCCGCCGGGTCGAGCGACTCGGGCCGGGCCGTTTGGTGGGCCGCGATGTACCGCGTGCCGCCCGAGACGGCGTGGCCGGGCCGTCGCGGGCAAGCTCCCCGACCTCTTGGTCGCCAGCCTCATGGACGGCGAGGGCGTGGGAGGTTGGAGAACGGCCCAGACGGTGCTCCAGTGTTACCAGAGGCCCGACGAGGACCGGCTCAAGAAGGCGCTCGACGAGCGGCGGCGGGTCCATTCCCCTCCCGAATAGCGGGAGTCAATTGGCGGGACCCGCACCTCCAAATCGTGTAACTTCAATCGGGGCAAGCGAAGTCGACACCAAGACCTCCTGCCAAAACGGCAGACTCCACGGAGTGCGGCACCGAAACACCTGCCAAAACGGCAGAGTCCACCGAGTGCAGCGCCGAAAAACCTGCCAGAATGGCAGACTATACCGGGTGCACCGCGAAATCCTGCCAAAATGGCAGCCCCCCGGAGCCCGTGGCGTCAAGGAGGCCCGCTCAACAGCCTCCTACCCCTCCATCACCTCCCTCGGATCGGCCGAGGCCGCCCGTCTCGCGCTGGGGAGTGCGACCAGGACGGCTGAGCCGATGAACACCACCCCCACGCCCAGGAAGATGCCCGGGTCGAAGATCCCCACGGCGCTCGGGCTCAGGAAGGCGACCAGGAACGTCGCCACCCACAGACCCAGTCCCGTGCCCGCGGCCCCGAGGCGGAGTGCTTCCCGGACCACCATTCGACGCAGCGTCCGCGGGGGGGCGCCGAGTGCCGCTCTGACTCCCATTTCGCGCAGGCGGGACCGGATGTGGGCCCGCAGGGTACTCGTCACTCCCACCAGCGCCACCAGACCCGCCAGTATCCCGGCCGTGCGCGTCCCCCCTCCGAGCCACCCGGCCGTGCCGTACACCCGGGCCAGTTCGTCGTCCGCCCGCCTGAAGTCGCTGATGACCAGATCCCCCTCGGGCGCGGTGTCCAGGGCCTGGCGGACAACCCGTAGCGAATCGTCCAGTCCCGCGGAAGGCGGCATGTCCACGGTCGCAACAAGCTCGATCTCGACCGGCGGGTGCTGCAGCGCGGAATAGTACACCGCGTACGCCGACCCCGAGTTCCCCAGACCACCCCGCGGAGCGTCGCTGACCACACCGATCACATGGTACGGGAGGTCGTCGGCGCTCCCCTGCAACGTGAGGCGCTTCCCGACCGGATTGTTGAAATGAGCGGCCGCGTACGCTTGATTGATCACCACGGATCGCTGGCCGGAGTCCGCACCGACCGGTGCCTCCCCACCGGTGCGTACGTCCGATTCAGCGAATCCGCTACCGCCAACAAAACGCATTCCCCGCTGGGCGAAAAACCCGGGCATCACCGCGTGCACCTGCACTTGCGCGCGGTGGATCGGACGGGGCATCCCGCCGGCAAAGCAGGGGCCGCACTCGTTTTCCGCCACAATCTCCGGGCCGCGTCCCATCCAGGCGCCAGGGGTGGCGAGGCTCTCCGCGGCGAGACCCGGAGCGTTGCGCAGGGCACCCAGAGCCGACTCGTAGATTGCGGCCTGGGCGGCGGAATCGGTGGCCTGCTCCGCCCCCGAGGCCAGCTTGCCGACCACCGTCTGGCCTCCTCCGGGGAACGCCGCAAACAAGGCTGGCCGAGCCGCGCTCGAAAGCACCAGGAGCCCCGAACTCGCCAGAATCGCGACCGCGATCGCGAGTTGTCCGGCAATGAGGAGGACCCGGTTGAACTGTTGCGGGCGCGGATCGGTGTACTGCCTGCTGTCGGCCTCCGCGGCGAGCGACCTTCCGGGCGCGTAGAGCCGCCAGACCGGCGCGACCCCGGCGGCCAGCACCATCAGGACAATGACGAGCAGCACCGCGGCAGCCGGCCACAGCGCGGGCGCGGCGACGCTCGTCCCCGGCGGCGCCGCACGCACCAGCCAGACCGCCGCGGCGACGCACACCCCCCCACCCATCCCCCCCGCGATCAGGAGGCGGCGGCGCCAGAGGCGCGCGGCCGCGCCCACCAGCCAGCGCGGAGGCGCCCCCAGCATGACCTCGATCACGCGGCGGCCCTTGCGCGCCAGGTTCTCGGAGCCGATCACGCCGAGCACGGTCGCGAGCGCGGTCAGCCCTGCCAGCAACAGCAGGGCAAGCGTGGTCATTGCGAGCTGACCCAGATCGGCGCGCTCGGCCCTCGCGGCCGGGGCGGGCGGCGCGGGAAGGCCTGACACCTCGACGGTCGGCGTGGCGGCGGTCTCGATGACGTGGAAGGGACCGGTGCCGCCCACGTCGCGCACAAGCAGCGCCGCCCCCAGCATCAGGGCGATCAGCGCGGCGCAGCTCACGATTGCGGTTCGGTTCAATGCCATATCGGCTCCGGTCGATTTAGCTTAGGGGCATGATGAAGGTACCTCTGCTCGATCTCACCGCACAGTACGCAGCCATCCGGGAGGAACTCGACGACGCCGTGGCCGGGGTCGTGCGCTCGCAGCGCTTCGTTCTCGGGCCGGTCGTGGAAGCCTGCGAGGAGGCCGTCGCGGCGTACGTGGGCGCGCGCCACGGGATCGGCGTCTCGTCCGGTACCGACGCGCTCCTCATCGCGCTGATGGCCGAGGGGATCGGGCCGGGGGACGAAGTCGTCACCACGCCGTTTTCGTTCTTCGCGACCGCCGGCGTCATCTCCCGGGTCGGCGCCACGCCCGTCTTCGTGGATGTGGACCCGGTGACCCTCAACATCGACCAGGCGCGGTTGGCCGAGCGCATCACGGAGCGGACCCGCGCGATCATCCCCGTCCACCTCTTCGGCCAGATGGCCGAGATGGCCCCGATCATGGAGGTCGCCCGGGAGCGCGGCATCGCGGTCATCGAAGACGCCGCGCAGGCGATCGGCGCCCGCCACGAGGGCCGTCGCGCCGGCTCGGTGGGCGACTACGGGTGCTTCTCCTTCTTCCCCACCAAGAACCTGGGCGGCTGGGGCGACGGCGGCCTGATCGTCACCAGCGACGACGCCCGCGCCGACCGGCTGCGGGCGCTGCGCGTGCATGGCGAGACGGCCCGGTACCACCACCGCTTCGTCGGCGGCAACTTCCGCCTCGACGCGCTGCAGGCGGCGGTGCTCACGGCCAAGCTGCGCCACCTGGACCGCTGGACCGCGGCCCGCATCGCGAACGCCGCCCTCTACACCCGTCTCCTCGGGCCCGCCGCAGAGCGATGCGGCGACCGTCTGCGCCTCCCGCGGGTCGTCACCGGCCACCACGTCTTCAACCAGTACGTCATCCGCGTGGCGGAGCGGGACCGGGTGCAGGCGGAGCTGGAAGCGGCCGGAGTCGGCACCGCGATCTACTATCCCGTCCCGCTCCACCTGCAGGGGTGCTTCGCGGACCTCGGCTACCGCGCGGGCGACCTTCCCGAAAGCGAGCGCGCAGCCGGCCGCGTCCTCGCGCTGCCCGTGTTCCCCGAGCTGGCCGAGGCGCAGATCCGGCACGTGGCCACGGTGATCGAAGCAGCGGTGGGAAGTTGACTTTGCCGTCCGCGCAGCGCAGATCATCAGAAAGGGAGCGAACGTGGAAGGCAAGAGCCGCAAGCAGCTGATCGTCGTCGGGGACCGGGTCCTCATCGAGCCCGAGGAGGGCGAGGGGCGGAGCAAGGTCGGCCTGTACCTGCCCGCGACGGCGGTCGACAAGCAGTCCGTCCAGGGCGGGCGCGTACTGGCGACGGGCCCCGGCACGCCCATCGGAGCGCCCACGGAGCTCAACGAAGAGCCATGGAAGATCGGATCCGGCGAGGCGCGCTACCTGCCCGTGCAGGCCGCGGTCGGGGACTTCGCGATCTTCTTCCGCAAAGCGGCGGTGGAGATCAGCTTCGAGGGGAAGGACTATCTCGTCGTCCCGCAGGCGGCGATCCTGACGCTGGTGCGGGAAACCGACCCGACCGCGGAACCGCTCTTCTAGCCGACGCCGACGCCCGCCATGCGCGAACGCTGGAGCAGCCGGGCCGGGTTCATCCTCACCACGGCGGGGTTTTCGGTCGGCCTCGGGAACATCTGGCGCTTCCCCTATCTGGCAGGCGAGAACGGCGGCGGCGCGTTCCTCGTGGTCTACGTGGCGATCGCGATCCTCATCGGCATCCCGCTCATGACCGCCGAGTTGAGCCTGGGCCGCAAGTCGCGCCTCACTCCGATCGCGGGCATGCGGAAGCTGACCGGCTCGCGAAGGAGTCCGTGGAACCTGATCGGGTGGCTCGGCGTCGCCGCGGCCGTGCTGATCACCAGCTTCTACGTGATGCTGATCGCGTGGCTGGCGGCCTACTTCGTCATGTTCCTGGGAGGCGGCGGTGGTCTGGGGCAGACTCCGGCCGAGACCCGGGAGGCCTTCGACGCCTTCACCGCGACGCCGGGACCGGTGGTGGGCTACGCGGCCCTGATCGTGCTGCTGATGGCACTGGTGGTGAGCCGCGGGGTGGCCAGGGGGATCGAGCGCTACGCCAAGGTGCTCATGCCGCTGCTGGTCGTGCTGCTCGCCGCGCTGGCCGTGCGGGCGATCACGCTGCCGGGGGCCGCAGCCGGCCTGGCCTGGTACCTGACGCCGGACCTGTCCGCGCTGACCGGGTCGGCGGTGCTGGCGGCGCTCGGGCAGGCGTTCTTTTCCATCGGGATCGGGATGGCCACGGCCTTCGGCCTCGGCAGCTACCTGGACGCGCGCAAGAGCGACGTGCCGGGCAACGCGGCGATGGTGGTTGCCTTCGACACCGGGATCGCGGTGATGGCGGGGTTCGTCCTCTTCCCCGCCCTGTTCGCCTTCGGGATGGATCCGGACCAGGGTGCCGGGCTCCTCTTCGTCACGATGACCTCGCTCTTCCAGCAGATGCCGGGGGGCGCGGTGTTCGGGGCCGCGTTCTTCTTCCTGCTGCTGGTGGCCGGGTTCACGTCGCAGGTGGCGGTCTTCGAGATCCTGGTGGCGTCGGCCGGCGATTCGCTGGGGATGGCCCGGCAGCGCGCGGTGGCGCTTTGCGGGGTGCTCTGCTTCCTCATCTGCATCCCGGTGATCCTTTCTGAAGGAATCTGGGCCCACGTACGTATTCTGGGGATGGACCTGTTCGACTTCGCCAACCGGGTCTCGGGGGACTACATGATCGGCGCGGTCGGGCTGCTGATCTCGCTGTACGTGGTCTCCACCTGGGGGTGGACGTGCTTCCAGGAGGACACCAACCGGGGCGCCGGCCGTGTCAGGGTGAGCGCCGCGTGGCGTCCCCTGGTGCGCTTCATCATCCCCGTCGCCGTCGCGCTCGTCCTGCTGGGGGGCTTCGGCGTGGGTACCGGTGACCCGGTTCTCTTCCTCGGCTGTGCGGGCGCGGTGGTGGTGGGATATGCGTTTTTCCTGCGGCGGTTTCCGGCGTAGCGGGTCGTGGATAGCTCCGCGGTCGCACCAGGAGGACGGCGGTCCGTGGAGGATACCCGAGTCGTACCGGAAGGACGGCGGTCCGTGGAGGATACCCGTGCCGCACCGGGAGCGGCGAGGCGCCGTGCCGGCAGGGCGCTGGATGGGCCCGGATGTCTCCTGCTCGACGGGGGTCTGGCGAGCGAGTTGGAGCGCGCGGGCCACGACCTGAACGACCCGCTCTGGTCCGCCAGGGTGCTGCTGGAAGACCCCGGCGCAGTGGAGGCGGTGCACCGCGCTTTCCTGGAGGCGGGCGCAGATTGCATCACGACCGCGACCTACCAGGCGACTTTTCAGGGCCTGGCTGCTCGCGGGGTGACGGCCGCCGAGGCGGAGCGGCTCCTTCTTGGCGCGGTCGAGCTCGCAGTCCGCGCCCGCGACCGTTTCCGCGCGGAGAGCACCCGCCCCCGCCCCCTCGTAGCGGCCAGCATCGGGCCCTACGGGGCGTACCTGGCCGACGGCTCCGAGTACCGCGGCGACTACGGCCTCGGCCGCGCCGCCCTCGCCGACTTCCACCGCAGGCGCTGGGAGGTGCTGGCGCGGAGCGGCGCCGATGTGCTGCTCTGCGAGACCATCCCCACCCTCGTGGAGGCGCGGGCGCTCGCGGCCCTGGCCCGGGAGGGCGCGGGACCGCCGGTCTGGTTCAGCTTCACCTGCCTCGACGAGGGGCGCCTCAGCA
>JAPOOQ010000492.1 GCA_026713345.1 Gemmatimonadota bacterium
GATCGCCGGCCGACTCGTCCTGGAGCAGCACGCTGGCGTTGGGAATGGGCCGCGCCGTGCTTTGGCCGACCACGCGCCCCACGATCTTGCCGGCCTGCGCGGCGGCCGCGCCGGGGAGGACGAACAGGATCAGGAGAGACGAAAGCAGGGGAACGCGGTTGGTGTACTGGTGCATGGACGTTGGGCTCCTTGCCGTGGAACGCGGTCGCGGTCATGGCCGGATTCCGGTGGCGGGTCGTCGGCCGTGGATACAACTTCCGGGTCCCACGTAACGACGCTTCCCGGAGCGGGTAACAATGTCGTAACCGTTGACGCGCGAACCCGGTCACGCCCGGCGACCGCGGCCGCCGGGAGCGGCCGCCTGATCCGCGCCGCCGGATCCGGGGTGAAAGTCCAGCGCCAGTTCGCAGGTCTGGGTGTCCTGCTTGGCGGACGGCAGTTCGATCGGCGGACTGGCTGGTGTCCACCCGGGATCAGAACGCCCGGCGTTCGCAGCCTCCCGTCCCGCTAGTAGGGGAGGGTCCACCGGCGGAGTCGCCTGGGTGGGTCGCTGGACGAACTTTCGGCACCTCGTGACGAGACCATCGCCCACGAACTGGGGCACAACATGTCGCAAGATCACGCTCCCTAGCGGCAACCCGGCGTTTGTCGACCCGAATTTCCCTCAGCGCGAGCGCCAGATCGGCGTTTGGGGTAACGACTTCGCCACAGGCAGGCTCGTTCCGCCCGACAGACCCGACGTGATGAGCTACTGCCGACCGGAATGGATCAGCGGATACCACTTCCGCAACTCGCTGGCCCATCGGCTTCGGGAGGAAACCTCGGCGGCTGCCGCCCTCCGCGCGCCGATCCGCAGCCTACTGCTGTGGGGTGGTGAGGAAGCCGCCACTGGCCCCTACCTCGAGCCCGCGTTCGTCGTCGATGCGATGCCGATTCTCCCCGACTCGGCGGGTGGCTACACGCTGACGGGGCACGACGCCCGCGGCCGCGAACTGTTCTCCGTCGCTTTTGCCATGCCGGCTGTAGCCGACGCGGACGAGGGAGCGGGCGGATTCGTGTATACGCTGCCCGTACGGCCAGGGTGAGAACCCTTGGCGAGCGTGACGCTGAGCGCGCCGGATGGCCGAACGGCTGTGCTGGACGGCTCAACGGAACGGCCCATGACGATCTTTCGGGACGCCGCCACCGGCCGGGTGCGGGCGTTTTTCGGCGGTGTTGATTCGACCGCTCAGGCGGACGTAGCGGGCGGCACGGACATGGCGGGCGCGGTGGCGATAACGAGCCAAGGAATCCCAGATGCTCAGGCTTGGCGTCGATGAAGACTGGAGCGAATTCGCCGAGGGCATTGGCCGGGCCGGTGAGTAGGAAGCAGAGGAACTGGAAGGACGAACCGGATAGCCGGATCCGGACGCCGCCGAAGAACCGCCTGGCTCCTGGCAAGTGGGAGGTTCGGCTCTACGTTGTCGGGTGCGTGGTCGGCAAGATCATCGTGGTCATCGTGCGACGAATGACTCGGCTGACTCGGGCAAGGATCCGAGTGCTGCCGAATCGGGGCATTGGCGCTGGCAGGCTGCGGGGACACCACTAAGCTACCGGCTCCCCGGGCCGGGACCGTAGCCATCACGCCGTCTCGCGCCGAGATCCCAGCGCTTGGCCAGAACGGTGCAACTTGCCGCCGAGGTGCGCGACCAAGAAGGTCGGGTGATGACGGGAGGAGCACTCACTTGGTCGTCGAGCAGAGCAGAGGTGGCGAGTGTGGACGCGTCCGGTCTGGTGACGGCGGCCAGCAACGGTGCGCGACGATCACGGCGGCGGCGAGCGCGGTCTGTGGGACGGCCGCAATGACGGTGGACCAAGTGGTGGCATCGGTGGCCGTGACGCCGCCGGCGGACACGGTGGTCGAGGCGGACACGGTTCGGCTGGCGGCGCAGGCGACGGACCGCGAAACCACATGGCCTTCGACGCCGTGACGTGGTCCGACCTGGCCCGCATTCTGGAGGCTACGGAGCGGTGGGCCGCACGGTCTGCCGACCCGGTGGGGGAGGCCCGGCGCATCCTCCCGGTGGCGATCATCGGCTACTACAATCCTGGTTGGCTCCAGTAGGATCATTCTCATGGGTGTTCGATCCGGCGAGAGTTCCGTGCTGCCGCAGGATCTTCGACAGTCGGTGCTGGAATGGCACTTGGTGCATCATGGTGAGCGACCTGGTGGACACGGTGGAGCTGGGCGCGTTCTTGTCGGCTCGACTACCGGGCTCGTTCGGATCGACCGCTGCAACTGTGTATGTGCGGGCGGCACCCTCGACCACTGAAACCACGGGACCGAGCCAGTCGTAAGGCCGCAGAACGACTGTCGCGGGCCGCCCAGGACAGTCTCTGCAATCGTGTTGTCGGCGGCCGTTTCGCGACGTGGGGGGAAGCCTAACCCACAGGGGTCGCTAGCCCCCCCTCTGGCTGTGGGTCGGATTCGTGACCGGAGGGAGGGTGGAGAGAGATAGGAGACTTATGAGATATTCGATGATCGCAGTGCTCGTTCTGGCCAGCGGTTCCTGTTCTGGGGAGGATCAGCCATCTGCTCAGGAAGTGGATCCGAACGACTCTTCATCTACTCCGTTGCTGACTGGGCCGGTGCAACGCCTTATCGGGGGAAGCCGTCTGCTGGGCGATGCGGACGATTTCGGCCTGCTGCTCGGATTCGAGGTGATCAACGACGAGTATCTTCTCGTCGGTGACGCGGCTGCGGACTTCCACATGGTCGTCGTCGACATCGCGGCTGGGGAAGTCGTGGCCCGTTTCGGGGCCACGGGGGAGGGTCCCGCGGAGTTTCTGGGCCCCCACCGCTTCCATCCCGACTTCGCCCGTACGGACACCTGGTGGGCCTACGACTTTGCCGCATGGACCTGGACGCCGGTGACGATGGTGGGTGGCGACGCCTCGGTGTGGGAGATCGGAGACAGATACTCACTGCAGGGAGCTCCGGTGACGCCCGAGTCCCCGATGTGGATCGGCGAGAACGAAGCATTGGTCCACGGCATGTTCTCCGGCCAATCCGTCATACGAGCTACGTTCGAGCCGACAACTCACCGTGTGTCGGAATGGAGCCCGATCGAAGTCGCCCAGCCCTTCAAGGACCTTCCGGAACCGGGTCTGACGTTGCTGAACCGGAGCTTCATCGCCACGAGACCGAGCGGAGGGTTCGCGATCGCCTATCAATACGACAACTGGATCGAGATACGCGACCCCGCCGGCGAGCTCGTAAAGAAGATCGACGGTCCGCGGGAGATCACTCCAGATTACTACTTCACCGACGGCCGCTTCTTCTGGGGCGAAGACGACCAGAACGGCTACGTGGGCGCCCACGGCATCGAATCGGGCTTCTACCTGCTGTGGTGTGGTGAAGCGGAGTGCCGCCGCACCATGGCGATTCACCAGTTCGATTGGGACGGGAACTTCATCCAGGAGTTCGCCATCCCCTCGGTCACCGACTTCGCCATCTCATCGAACGGCGACCGGATGTGGGGGTTCACGCATGAAATCGTCCCCCCCCGGATCACCGAATGGAATCTGCCGGATCCGAACTGAGCGACATGGCGGGTAAGCCTCTGGAGATTGGCTGTCGTGAGGGAGTGGAATCTTGACGCGCAGCGCCTTCTCCATGCTACCCGCCCAATGGTTGACGGGAACGGAATGTCGCCTAACGTTCCCTCACACAGTACCACCGGGGGGACTTGAACACGCGACCTCCCGAATGGTAGTCAGGCGCTCTGTCCAACTGAGCTAAGGGGGCTGTAGACCCCCGGTAGATTCGCCTCCACCGGGGGCGTTCTGTTTAGCACTCAGGCATCAAGAGTGCCAACCTGCTGCCCGGATGCTGTCGAATTGGGGTCGGTGACGCTACCCCCACTATTCCTTCACCAGATCGCGGTTACTCGAGCGGTTCGGCCTCCATCATCTTCGAGAGCGGGTCGCGGAAGATGTGGGCGTTCTCGCGGTTGTTGAACCGCCATTCGAGTTCCTCGAGGTAGCGGTCCAGGTGCTTGACGCTGATCTTGTGGAAAGCCCCCATGACGGTGCGCTTGAGGAAACGAATCCGCGGACCGCACGGTTAGGGACGCCGGTGGCCCGCCGTTGCCGACGGGATGGATCGCAGGTGGGCCGTCGCTATGTGATGTAGTTGCTCCACGCTTGGAGGACTTCGGCTCGGCGTTCTAGAAGGTCGGATCGCTGATACGCTTGGACGACCTGCTGTCCCGGGACGAGGGCTAGACTAGCCCTCCACCCTGTACCGGCGCCGCCGCAGGTACGGATCCGGTCCATACACGTTCGGGCCGTTGGTTCCCCCGCGGCAGAGCAGGAGGAACCACAGGTATAGATTGTAGATCGGGATTCCAAGCAGGAGGAAGTGCCAGCCCGGGCGGTCCAGGTCGTGGAAGCGTTTCACGTTGACGGCCAGTCCGAGCCACGCCCCGGCCCAGAGGACGCCGAGCATCGGCAGAATGAAGATCGGACCGAAGGCTTCGGCCAGACCCGCGAAGATCAGGGCGTAAACCGCAAGCAGGACGGTGCCCACCACCTGCACCAGCCAGTAGCGCGACCGATTCGCGCGGCCTTCGAAGCTGAACAGCTCGACAAGTTCGTCCATGATTCGTTCTCTCGTTGAGGGGGTATGCCAGGGCACTACGGGCGCGGCGGCCGGATGGTTGCGCGGGCAGGCGGGCGGGGGCACCTTCGGCAGGCAGGAGGCGGCCGGCAGGGGTCAGCGGGGAAACGGAGATGAGCGTGAGTGAAAGAACCGGAGCGGGCGGTGCACGCGGGCGTCGCACGAGGCGGACCCGGCTGGGCGTTCTCGCGGTGATGCTGGCGCCCCCGATCTGGGCAGGTTCGGCGTGCCGTGCCTCTGGGCCGGGGCCCGAAGCCGGGGACCAGATGCTCGCATCCTCGCCCGAGCGCTCATCCAGGGCCGACGAACCCAACACCACCGACGGAATCTACACCGAGGAGCAGGCGGCGCGGGGCCACGAAGCCTACAAGGAAATCTGTTCCGAGTGTCATGAGACAAGGGACTGGACCGATCCCGCCTTCCTCGAGCGGTGGGAGGAGACCTCGGTGTACCGTCTCTGGTACTGGATCTACGAGCGGATGCCCCACGGCCAGCCCGGGACGCTCTCCCGCCAGCAGGTCACCGACGCCCTGACCTACATCCTGCAGCTGAACGGCCTGCCCCCGGGCGAGACCGAACTCGCCACCGACGACGACACCCTCGACGACTACTGGATCATCTGGAAGGTGCAATGAACATGCGCATGCGCAACAAAGTGGTACAATCACCACACACTGGTGCAACTTTTGGGGCACAGCCCCCCGAAAGCCGCCCTCGGAGTGCCGGGACGCGACCCGGAGGCCCGCTGCGAAGCGCCGCACATCCGCGCCGGCTCCCCGCGGGGGCCGCCCTCCTCCTGATCGCGGCCCTCCTGGCGGCCGTGCCGACCCCCGCCGCCGCCCAGGCGTCGAGCCTGGTCTCGCCCACGGGCGCGGTCGACTGGAACCGCTTCTACACGGCGGCCGAGACCAACCAGATCCTGCGCGAGTTCCACGCGCTGTACCCGGAGCTGACCGAGCTGCACCAGATCGGCGAGAGCTTTTACGGCCAGCCCCTCATGGTGATCACGATCACCAACGAGGCGACCGGGCCCGCGAGCGACAAGCCCGCGCTCTACGTCGACGGCGGCATCCATGCGGGCGAACTCACCGCCTCGGCGGTCGCGACGCACGTGATCGGCCACCTCCTCAACGGCTACGGCACCGACCCGCGCGTCACCGCCCTCCTCGACGCCCGCGCCTTCTACGTGCGCCCCAAGTTCAACCCCGACGGCTCGGACCTCGCGCTCATCGACGACCAGTCGCTGCGCAGCACCCCCCACCCCTTCGACGACGACGAAGACGGCGTCGCGGACGAGGACCCCGCCGAGGACCTCGACGGCGACGGCTGGATCACGCAGATGCGCATCCCCGACCCGGACGGGATATGGGTCGCCGATCCGAACGATAACCGCGTTATGGTACGCGATCCGCAACGCCAGCGCGCGGGCCTGCGCTACTCAACCCTGCGCGAGGGGATCGACAGCGACGGCGACGGGCAGCTCAACGAGGACGGGCTGGGCGGCCTCGACATGAACCGCAACTTCCCGCGCAACTGGGAGCGGGTGCACCAGCAGCCGGGCGCCGGGGACTACCCGCTCTCGGAACCCGAGACGCGCGCCGCGGCCGAGTTCATCAACGCGCACCGCAACATCACCGGCATCGTGCACGGGCACACGTCGGGCGGCTTCGTGTACCGGCTGCCGTCGGCGTCGGCGCCGTCGCTCTTTCCCGAGATCGACCTGTCGCTGATCATCCACCTCGGCGAAGAGTACACGCGCTCGACCGGCCGGCCGGTGCGGCCCAGCGCCACGCACCCCACCGAGCATCGCTACGGCACCCTGATCTCGTGGGGATACTGGGACCACGGCGTGATCGGATGGGTACCGGAGTTCTCGCCGGGGCCCGAGGCGTGGGTGACCGACTACGACGGCGACGGCGAGATCAGCGAGGCCGAGCAGCACCGCTTCAACGACGAGGAGCTGGGCGGCCGCTACTTCTCGGACTGGACGGAGTTCGAGCACCCCGAGTACGGCACCGTCGAGATCGGCGGCTGGCACTCGAAGTTCTGGGGGCAGAATCCGCCGCCCGAGTTCCTGGAGGAGGAGACGGAACAGCAGCTGCACTGGATCCTCTACCTCGCCGAGCAGGGCCCGCTGATCGAGGTGAGCGACCCGGAGGTGACGGCGGTGGGCGACGGGACGTTCCGCGTCGAGGTGACGGTGACCAACACGGGATTCCTGCCGACGAGCGTCACCGACCGGGGCGCGGTGGGCCGTGAGCGTCCGGATGGCAGCATCGACCGCCAGGTGGTGCGGGCGCCCGCCGTGACGCTGACGCACCCCGGGCTCGAGATCGTCGAGGGGAGGGCGCGCACCGTGATTCCGCACCTTGCCGGGTCGAACCCGTTCCTGGAGGCGGCGCAGTCGCCGTCGCACACGGTGACGTGGACGGTGCGCGCGGTGGGGGGGGAGCGCGCCGTGCGGGTTGTCGCCGAGTCGGACAAGGGCGGCACCGCGCGGTCGGGATGGGTGGTGGTGAGGTGAGGGGGGTGGGGTGGGCGACGGCGTACCGCGGTGGGGTGCTGACCGCGCTTGCGATAATGGCCATCGCGCCCTGCGCCGCCCCCCTCGACGCCCAGGAGGCCCGTCGCCGCTGGGAGCGCATGTGTCAGATCCGCGCCGAGAAGTTCGACCTCGTCCTGCCGAAGGCGATGCACGACAACGATCTCGACATGTGGATCGTCGTGATGCGCGAGGGCCTGCTCGACCCGCTGTGGGAGGCGCTGGGGCGGGGGGACGTCGGCGACTGGGCGTACTACGTCTTCACCGACCGCGGCGAGCGCACCGAGCGGGCCGCGCTGGGGGTCGGCGGCTACAAGCTGGAGCAGTGCGGCGTCTACGACCACTTCGGCAGCGCGGCCTCGCTCGCCGACTATGTGGCCGAACGCGACCCGGAGCGGATCGGGGTGAACATGGCGACTTCGATCGGCGGCGCCGACGGCCTGTCACACACTTCCTACCTCCACCTGCAGGAGGTCCTGGGCGCCCCCTACGCCGACCGCATCGTCTCGGCGGAACGCTTCGTCTCCGACTTCCGCGCCACGCGCACGGCCAGCGAAATCGCCGCCTTCGCCGAAGCAGGCGAGATCAGCCGCGAGATCGCCGAGCGCGCCTTCTCCAACGAGGTCATCACCCCTGGGGTCACCACCCTGGAGGACGTCGCGTGGTGGATGCTCGACCAGCTGCTCGCGCGCGGCCTGGACTCCTCGTTCGACATGCCGTCGGTCTACCTCACCGGCCCCACCGGCATCGAAGCCTCGTCCACGGACCGGATCATCCAGCGCGGCGACCTCCTCATGATCGACTGGGGGGTCGGCTTCCTCGACTTCTACACCGACATGAAGCGCGTCGCGTACGTGCTGCGCGCGGGCGAGACCGAGCCGCCCCCGGGCATCCGCCACGCCTTCGAGCGCGCCATGCAGGTGCGCAACGTCATGAAGGCATCGATCAAGCCCGCGCCGACCGCCCAGCAGGCCGTCGACGCCACCTGGGCCGCGATCGAGGCCGCGGGCTTCAACCGCATCGAGTTCAACCAGCCCACCGACGACCCGGACGTCACGGATGTCGTGATCGGCCCCCACTCGGTAGGCAACTGGGGGCATGGCATCGGCCCGTCCCTGGCGTTCTTCAATCCCCCCCGCCAAACCTACGAGCTGCGGCCCGGCACCCTCATCTCGGTCGAGCTGTTCGCCTACACCGCCAACCCGGAGTGGGGCGGCGCCAAGGTGCGGATCCCGCTGGAGGACGACGCGGTGGTCACCGAGCGGGGGGTCGAGTGGCTGTATCCGGTGACGCGGCGGATTCTCGTGGTGAAGTAGGGGGCGGCACTCAACGTCGATAGACCACGCGCTTCGGCCCACCCTTCACATCCACCAGGATGATGGGTGTGTCCGGGATATCCCCGCTCAGGTCAACGACAGGCCCCCTTATCCGGTCCATCGCGGACGCTGACGAACCGGGAAGTCGATAGTCCTCCGCCTCATCCAGATTCACGGAAAGCCCCAGGTCGGCGAGGCTCTCGATCGTGATGGCGCTCAACACCGCACCGCTTGGCAAGATGAACGGCGTCATGAGTTCGTTGCCGAAAACGGACTGCCTCCAGTGTCCATCGGCTACGCCTCTCTCGCCTCCACTGTGCACGGGCACTCTCGCCCCACCGGTGTAGCCGTTTCCTCCGGCGGCGTCGAAGGCCGCGATGGTCAGCGGGCCCTTGAAGTGCGTGTCGGCGCTGGCACTACCGCCCACGGACGGATTGATCAGCAGCCCGAAATCGCTCCAGATCGTGCCGAAGCCGAGCACATGGGCGATTTCGTGGACAACGGTCGCTGCAAGTGTACCCCGGGACTCCAGGACCGCGACGTCGGCCTCATCCAGCAGGATCCGGCCGGTGATCACGCCGGCGACCCTGTCGTCCAGAAACGGAATGACTCGGACGTGGCACGGCGACGCTTGCCCCAGGACGCCGCCCACGCCATCGATCGAGTCGATTGTCACGAAAAGGCGGATGTCGTTGACAACATCGCCGATCACGGGCGAACCCTCCCCGCACACTCCGGCAGACACTGGATTGTCCGAAAAGTCGATGTCGCCTACGCCAGCTACGATGACCGATTCCCAGAGCTCGACGGCCTCTTCGACAATTTCGTCCTGGGAGCTCGTTCCGTTGCTTACGAACACGAGATCGATGTCGTAGTCCTCCAGCGGCTCATCGCCCACGGTTATCGTCATTGTCGTCGGGCCGAAGTCGGTGAACGCGTGGATGGCTACGTGATAGACTCCTGCGCGGGTCGGCGCGGTCTGGCATACTTCGTTGGTCGTCGGGGTGGTGCTGAGGCACTTGTAGTCGAACTGGTCAACCGGGCGCTGGCCGTAGTTCAGGAAGAGATCCGCGTCCCCGGAACCGCCCGCGAGCCGGATGGTGAGCACCTCGTTCACCGTCTCGTCGACCTGCAGCTGGAACAATAGCAAGTCGGCCGAATCGGCCGAAATCTCCCGGGACACCGTGTCGGTCAATGCGACCGATATCACATCCTGGTTTGCGACGCTGACCAGCTCAGACGCCGAGTTGTTTTCATCCGTCCACTCGTCGATCTCACCAGCGGCGTCCAGTACAAAAGCGATCTCGTGGGAACCCGCGTCGAACGGGCCCAACGTGTAGGTCAGGTTCACCCGCTCCTCGGCCGAGAGTTCGTCGAGCTCGAAGGTCTCCAAGACCGTGCCATCGACCGAAAGCGTCAGCGGGAAAACCGCCGGGGTGGCCGCGTTCCCCAGGTTGGCGACCTGCAGGCTGACGTCGACCGTCTCCAGGCTGCTCGGATCATCACGACTCAGGCGCAGTCCACCCTCGATGGCCAGGTCCGGGATGGGCGACTCGGGAACGGCGCGCGCGTTGACCACGGTCGCGGCGCCCTGCTCGATCGAGACGCGCAACGACTGGCTCCCGAACCTGCCGCCCCCCAGCGTCCATTCGGTCGACACCTCGCCATTGGCGTCGGACACGCCGTTCTGCGGGTTGACCGACCCGGCCCCTTCCCCGGGTGCGAACGACACCACAACGCCGCTCACGCCCGCCCCACCCTGGTCCGTCACCTGCACCACGATCGCGTTGGGCAACGCCGATCCACCAGTACCTTCCTGATCGCCCCCGGATCGGACCAGGAGAACCGTGGGCGCCTGCTCCACCGTCACCGCCGCAGTCGCCGTCAGGCCCCCGGTCGATGCCGTGACCTGGCCCGACCCGTTGGACACCGCCGTGACCGTCCCGGAGGCGTCCACGGTGAAGACCGCGGCGTCCGAGCTCGTCCAGGAAACGTCAGCGGTGACGTTCTGGCCAGCGGCGTCGCGAACGGTCGCGCGGAACGCTCTGGACTGGCCGATGAAGGTCATCATGGTGGACGCCGGAGAAATCGTGATCGTCGAGGGACCGGCCGGGGTGGTGGGCCCGTCGTCGCCTCCCCCGCAGGCGGTTAGCGCCAGAACCGGCAACAACGATAGGGGGACTGCAAGCCTGGGTTTTCTCATGACGCCGATTCCTATGGGGGCAAACTGTGCGAGCGAACGGTGAATGCGGCGGGCTCGCCTCGGCGGAAGACGAAGCGGACCCTGGCGGCCGACCTTGAATGTAATCTACCGCCGCGGCCGCCGGACCCCGGCCACGCGCCCCTTCTGATCGATCAGGACGACCGGCCAGCGGGCGATGTCGTCCCCGAGATGCACCACCGGGCCACGCTTTGCCGCCAAACCGGCCGGGCCGGGCGCGGGAAGAGTGTAGGACTCGGCTTGCGTGACGTCGACTCCGTAGCCCAGGTCGGCCAGCGATTCGACGGTGATCAGGCTCAGCGCATGCTCGCCCCCGATGAACGGCGTCATGAGTTCGTCGTCGAAGACACTCTCCCGCCAGTGTCCGTCGGACGAACCCTCCTCGGAGCGGTTCTCCACGGGCACCTTCGCGCCCCCGGTGTAGCCCGCCCCCCCGGCGGCGTCAAAGGCCGCGGTCGCCAAGGGGCCCGTGAAGTGCGTGTCGGCGCCGAGGTTGGCGGGCAGCGACGGGTTCCGGATCAGCCTGTGGTCTTCCCAACTGGTGCCGAAGCCCAACACATGGGCTATCTCGTGGACGACCACGGGCAGGAGCACGCCGTTGGTTTCCATGCGCGCGACATCGACCTCGTCGAGTCGGATGGCGCCCAGGACGGTTTCCTGGAAGATGCTGTCACTGGCCTGAAACTGCACCAGGCGCGAGGCGCAGGGTCCCGAACTCGCCACGCCTCCCCCGACTCCATCGATCGAGTCGATCACGACCCAGATCCGAAGATCGTCGATTTCGTCGCTGACGGCCGGCTGTCCCGGAAAACACCGGTCGGCCGCGATGCTGCTCTGGCCTGCAAAGTCTATGTCCGCCGCGCCGCGCGCGATCACCGACTCCCACCGCCTCGCGGCCTCGCGCACGATCTCGTCCTGCGAGGGCGTACCGTGGTCGAGGAACACCACCTCGATGTCGAATGCCTCGACGGGTATCCCCCCGACACTCACCGTCAGCGTGGAGGGACCGAAGGCGGTGAACGCGTGGACGGCCACGTGGTAGCTCCCCTGCCGGGCGGGCACCATCTGGCACAACTCGTCGGACGCCTGGTTGCCGCTGACGCACTCGTAGTCGTAGTGGTGCCCCGGCCGCTCGCCGAAGTGGACGAACATGTCCGCGTCTCCGGAGCCCCCGGAGAGCTGCACGCTCAGCGCCTCCTGCGCGAGCTCGGCGATGTCGACGCGAAAGAGCAGCACCTCGTCGACCGTGCCGGACGACACCGTCAGCGACTGCCCGGGGCCGATCAGCTCCTGGTGCGCCACCCGGACCGTCTGAGCGGCCCGGTTGTTCTCCTCGTTCCGCTCCTCGATCCGGTTGTCGGGGTCAAGGACCACGGCGATCTCCCGGATGCCGGCTTCGAGCGGGGGCCGGTCCAGCTTCCATCGGACGCGCTGCCCGGGTTGAATCCCGTCGGTTCGGGTGGATTCGAACACGGTGCCGTCGATTGTGACCAAGAAGGGGACGTTCGCGGGTGTGGCCGCGTCGCCGGCGTTGACGACATGGAAGCCGATCTCGACTCCCTCAAGGTCCGTGGGATCGGAACGCGAGATCGTCATCGAGTCAACCATCAGGTCCGGCGCCGGTCCCTGCGGGCCCGTCGTGCCTCCCTCGTCTCCACAACCGGCGAGCGCTGAAACGGACAGCATTGCGGCGGCGATCCAATGACGGGGCGTTCTCATGGCAACAATAGGAATACATGGAGAAGTTGGCGACAACTGCCGCCAAGGGGTTTATCTTGTGTGTTCGAGCTTGCACATGTGTAGCTGATAGATGGCTGGAGGGTTAACATGACATATCGTAATGTTTTCTTTACAGTCTGAAAAAGGGGCGAAGGAAGATGGCGCTGGGGCGGGCGCTCCGAGGGGCGCAACCGCCGCGGGGCTGTTGGTCCTGGTGGCCGTCACAGCGACCCTCACCTGCGACGGGGGTGGCGGAACCGATCCGGTGGTCGAGCCGAATGGGCCGCCGCAGCCCGTCGGCGTGATTCCGCCTGCCGACGTGTTCGTGGGCGATTCGGCGGCGGTGGACGTGACGGGGCATTTCCGGGATCCGGACGGGGACTCGCTGACCCATTCGGCCATGTCCTCGGACGCGGGGATTGTCGCCGTGGGTGTCACGGGCGGGTCTGTGGTCTTGCGAGGGGTGTCCCAGGGGGAGGCGACCGTTGCCGTGACCGCGACCGACCCGGGTGGGCTGTCCGGGGTGCAGATCTTTTCGGTAGCCGTGCCCAACCGCGGGCCTGAAGCTGTCGGAGCGATCGCGGACATCGAGGTGGGGGTGGGCGATTCGGTGGTCATCGGGCTCCCGGGCCACTTCACGGATCCGGACGGTGACGGGCTGAGCTTCACCGCGATGTCGCTGGACACGAGCGTGGCGGGGGTCGCGGTGGCCCGGGACACGGTCACGGTCGTCGCGCAGGCCAAGGGAGCCGCGACCATCACCGTCACCGCGCGCGACGCCGACGGCCTGGATGCGCAGCACACCTTCGAGGTGACCGTGCCCAATCGGCCGCCGGTTGTGCTGGAGGCGCCGCCGGATGGCCGCCTGGCTGTCGGCGACACCGCCCACACCGACCTGTCCCTGCACTTCTCGGACCCGGACGCGGACTCCCTGAGCTTCGCGGCCGCCTCCTCTGCGCCGCGCGTCGCCACGGCTTCGGTGGCGGGCGCGACCCTCACCATCGCCGCGCTGGCTCCCGACACGGCAACGATCACCGTCACGGCCACCGATTCCGATGGTCTCGCGGCCACGCTCTCCTTCACGGTCGCGGTCCCCAACCGCGCCCCCGAGGCGCTCGGCACGATCCCCGACACCACGATCACCCCCGGCGACACGATCCGGCTGGTCGCGACCCGGCACTTCCGCGATCCGGACGGGGATTCCCTCAGCTACACGGTCAGGACCTCGCGCCGCATCCGGGTGGCGGCCACGGTCGCCGACAGCACGGTCACACTGGCCGCCCTGACCGTGGGCAACTCGGCGATCACGATCACGGCCAGCGACCCGGACGGACTCTCCGCCACACAACGTTTCCGGGTCACGGTAGAGCCCCCGCCCCGGCCCGATCTGATCGTGGAATCTCCGAGCCTGGGCGCGGACAGCGTCGCCCCGGGAGAGACCCTCACGCTGCGCGCGGTCGTGCGCAACCAGGGCGAGGGAGACTCGACATCGCCGACGACGCTTCGCTTTCTCCAGGCCTACATCCCGAGGATTACACCCACCGATGCACAGGTGGACACCTTCCCGGTGCCACAGCTGGCCTCCGGGGCAAGCATTGCCGCGTCGGTGAAGGTGACCGCGCCTCAGCACCCGGGCACCTACTACTACGGCGCCTGCGTGGTGCCTCCGGGAGACGAGTCCGACACCCTCAACAACTGCTCGGGCAGCGTGCAATTGCGGGTTTGGCAGCCCAATCGGGCTCCGCGCGCGGTCGGTACGATCCGCGCCCGGGCCGTGCGCGCGGCAGCTACCATTTCGGTCACTGTTGCGCCGTACTTTGACGATCCGGATGCAGACACCCTGTCGTTTACGGCCATCTCGTCGGCCCCGTCGATTGCGACGGCCCTCGTGTCCGCCGGCGTGGTCACCGTTTCGGGCCTCGTGCCCGGGCGCGCGAAGATCACGGTCACCGCCCGCGACCCCGATGGCCTCACGGCATCCCAATCCTTCAATGTCACGGTGCAGGCGGCGCCGTCGCCCGATCTGGTCGTGCAACTCTCGGCATCCAGCACCGGCGTCGGGCCCGGCGACCCGTTCACCCTCAACGCAACCGTGCGGAACCAGGGGGGAGGCGCCTCGTCGCCCACCACACTGCGCTACTACCAGTCCTCCGATGGGAGGATCAGCACCGCGGACGCGCTGCTCGGCACCGATCCGATCGGGCGGCTGGATCCGTCCCGTACCAGCAGCGAATCGCTCGGCGTGAACGCGCCCATCGCCGGCGGAACCCACTACTACGGAGCCTGCATCGAGGCGCCGGCAAACGAGTCCGACCGCTCGAACAACTGCTCCGCTGCGTTCGCTGTCCGCGTATCGCAGGAGAACCGGGCGCCCCAGGCCGCCGGCGTCATCCCGAGCCGTGCGGTGATCCTCGGCGGATCGGCCGCGATCGAGGTTTCCGGCAACTTCACGGACCCGGATCTGGATGCGCTCAGCTACTCGGCGGTCTCTTCGGACACCCTCACGGCCAAAGCGACGGTCGTGAGCACCACGGTGAACGTGACTGCGGTCAGGGTGGGCAGCGCGACGATCACCATAACCGCGAGCGACCCGGGAGGACTCACGGCGACCCAGGCCTTCGCCGTCTCGGTCGAGGAAGAGACGACCCCGCTGCCCGATCTGGTCGTGGAGTCTCCGTCGGTCGACGTGGCCGATAGTGTCGAAACCGGCGCGCGGTTCACGCTCGGCGCCCGCGTACGCAACGCCGGTCCGGGAGCGGCCGCCGCCACGACGCTGCGCTACTACCGTTCCACGGACGCGACGATCACCACCTCCGACACCGAGGTGGGGACCGATGCGGTGAGCGGTCTGGGCGCAAGCGAGTCGAGTCCCGAGACCATCACCCTCAACGCACCCTCGGGGCCCGGCACCTACTACGTTGGCGCCTGCGTCGACGCCATCGGCAACGAGCTCAACGTCGCGAACAACTGCTCTGGTGCGGTGGAGCTCCGGGTATGGGGCCGCAACCGGCCGCCCCGGGCCGTGGGCAGGATCCCGGGCGGGTCGGTGAGCGTCGGCAACTCCATTTCGCTGGATGTCGCGTCCAGCTTCACCGACCCGGACGGCGACGATCTTCGCTACTCCGTGGGTTCGTCCGCGCCTGACCGGGCCCGGGCGACAAATGTCGGCAGCTCGGTCAACGTGACGGGCGTCGCCCAGGGCAGCGCGACCATCACCGTAACCGCGAGCGACCCGGGGGGACTCACGGCGACCCAGGCCTTCGATGTCAACGTCACCGTCGCAGCCCAACCCGATCTGGTCGTTTCGGCCACGGCGAGTGTGGGCGTGGTTGCACCGTCGACCTCCTTCACCCTGACTGCGGTCGTGCGCAACCAGGGTGCGGCGAGCCTGCCGTCCTCGACGAGGGTTCGCTTCCATCGCTCGACCGACGCCACCATCAGCACCGCCGACACGGAGATCGGCAATGCGTTCGTCGACCAGCTCGCCGCGGCCCGGTCGACCACACAGTCGATTGCGACGACCAGCCCCGCGATGGCCGGGACCCACTACTACGGCGCATGCGTCGACGCGGTTACCGGCGAGTCCGACGCCGGCAACAACTGCTCCGACGCGGTGGAAGTCCAGATCCAGCAGCAGGGAAACCAGGCGCCCCGGCCGGTGGGTACGATTTCGGACAGGTCGGTGATAGACGGGGTTGAGGATTCTATCGCTCCCGCGCTCTACTTCACCGACCCGGACGGCGACGATCTTCGCTACTCCGTGGGTTCGTCCGCGCCTGACCGGGCCCGGGCGACAAATGTCGGCAGCTCGGTCAACGTGAC
>JAPOOQ010000493.1 GCA_026713345.1 Gemmatimonadota bacterium
CCTGCCGCGGTCGAGGTCAGGAGATCCAGACGAATTCCACCGACCCGAGCGTCGCCGACAGATCGACCTCCAGTCTGCGGCCGGCGCGGTTCCAGTTGTGGGAGGTATAGACGTCCCGTCGCTTCGCGAATCCGTCCGCGTCGATCGACGCCAGAAAGCTGCCCTCGTGCCGAACCCGCACGCCCAGCGATTCGGGAATGAAGATCCGCAATCCCCCCAGTCCCATCTTGATCGACAGTTGGGCATCCTCCGGCCAGTCGCCCTCGAGTCCGAGGGTCACGAGGCCCAGCCCGGCCTTCACCGACACGTGCCCGGCGTTCAGGTTGCCGAGACCGTGCGCCTCGAAGTCGGCCACGCCGACGTTGATCCTGGCGGAGTCGATTCGCTCGGAGTTGACCGAGGAAATGCGAAGTTCGGTATCGGAGGCACCAATGTTCAGCGCCAGCCGCTCCACGGGCATTCCCGTCAGATCCACTTCCGCCTCGCCCCCGATGAACAGCAGTTCAAGATCCATCGGGATGTCGGGCGGGAGCTCGAGATCGATCGACGGCATTTCCTCGGGGGCTTCATCGTAGCCTTCCCCGGGTTCGTCCTCGATTTCCAGGGCGACCTCGAGCCGGCCGTCCTCGTATTCGGCGGTTGGGGTCGCTATCCGCTCGTCGAAACGCATTCTGGTCCGGTAGAGCAGGCCGGCCGGGCCGCGACGAACACTCAACCGCCCGATACCGTACCGTACCGTAACCTCGATGCGGTCCTCGTTCGTCACCCGGCGGGAATCGGAAAGTGTGCGGAGCTGTTGCGCGCGAAGTTCGCCGGTGCCGGCCACGGCGCCCAGTCCCGCGACCATGATCAGCCACGCAAGCCGACTTGAAGTCAGGCGGCAGGTCCTGAATCCGGGAATCACGGAACCTTCTCCCCGGCGGTCCAGTCCTCTGCCTCGAGTTCGTCCTCGTCCGTGAACTTGCCGGACCAGCGGGCCCCGACAGTCCCGCCCCGGGTTATGAGCACCGCCCCGAAGCCGGCGACCGCAGCCACCACGCAGGCCAGCGTCCCCGCGACGAACAGGATGCCCGCGACCCAGTCGATCAGCGGCAGGGCGATGAAGATGCTCCCGGCCGCGAAGGGCAGCAGCAGGGTCGCTAGCCCGGCGAGCCTGGCGGTGAAGGGCCGGTCTGCGTCGAACCGGTCGAGCCAGCGCACGTCCATCCCCAGCACCCACCGCCCAATGTTCTCCGTCGCGCCCACGAAGCCTGCGAACACTGCCAGGCAAACCACGACGGGGAAGAGGGGCACCCAGATGAGGAGGGCGGGGATCCCGATCACGGTCACCGTGAGCGCGGCGACCCCCAGCAGGAAGATCGGCAGGACCGCGTAGCCGCCCGCGAAGCCCACCAGCGTGCTTCCCATGGGATTGTTCGAGAGCTCCCCGACCACCGACCGGACGCGGTGTCCCCCGAGCACGGACAGGAGCAGCGTCAGCGCGCCCAGCACGACGAAGGCGACGCCGGTGCCCAGCACGCCCGCCGCCGCGTCCTCGACCCTGTTGAAGTATGCCGGCACGCGGCTCCGGGGCGCGTTGCGCCGCTGGAACTGTGAAACGGCATCGGCGCGCAAACGATTGCGAAGCCGTTCCTCCCGGGCTTCAAGCTGACTGCGCAGGTCCACCTTTTCGCCGCCGAGCAGGGCTCCGGCATCGGCCACCTCGGAATCCAGGGTTCGGATGTCGCCCCCGATCCGGCTACCCTCAGCCAGCGCGAGCATGCCGTCCAACACCACCACGTGGCCCTGCACGTTGCCGCGCACCTGCAGGAGTCCATCCACATGAATGACGCTGCCTTCGACCGTTATGCCGTCGGGGATGGTGTAGTCCTCGCCGATGCGAACCTGGGCCTCGCCGATACTCATGCCCTCCATAGCGGCAGCCCAGGCCTGCAGGAACTCGGAGTCGCGGCCGAGGATGGCAGCCGCCTGGCCGACTCCCCCCGTCTGGTTCTCCACCCGGGGCGGGGCATCCTGTGGCGGCTGTCCGGCAGCGGCGAAGGCCGCGTCCAGTGCTTCCTCGATGCCGCGCAGAAGGAGCAGATCCGTCTCTGGCAGTGCCTCGTCCGGTGTCCACCGGTCCAGTCTCTGCGCCAGCGACGCCCCCGACAGTGACTCCACGCTTTCGAGCAGCCCGCGCCAGGCCCTGTCGGACGCACCCCCGGGCGCGTAAGGCCCGAGGCCGGTGCCGTTCAGCCTCGCTACTCCATCCGCGAAGTCGACGGCGAGGGTCTTACCGTTGGCAAACTCCAGGCGCAGCGAGGCGGCGTCGTCGGAAACCTCGATTCTGCTGGAAACGACTTCGTGCTGCTGACCGGACCCCGCCGGAGCCCACAGAAGCAACAGCAGGCCGGTGCTCAGCCCGGTGGTCCAGCGCGGGTATACCGCTCCTCGCACGCGGGGGGAATCCTGTCCGCGGGCTGCCAGCGCCGGAGATCGATGTCTATACCGGTACATGACGATCCATTCCCGAGTGGTTGGTGAAAATCCTGTACAGAATCCTCCCCGAGATCAGCGAGAGTCCACCGAAGACGAGGAGCGCAAGGAAAGCCAGGGGCACAACCGCGGCGAGCGCGTCGCCCGATCCGACCCCGGTGGCGGCACCGGGTGACCAGCCGCCCAGGAGCCCGTCGGACAGAGCCGCCAGGGCGGAGACGCTCTTCTCCCAGATGAAGCCGGCCGCACGCCCGGGCGTGACCAGCGGATCGTGGAAGATCCCGACCAGAACGTAGCCGAGCGACGCGACCAGCGCGGTGGGCGCGAAGGCCATCCCCAGAGCCGCCGCCAGCCTGTGCCTGCGTTCGGGCCAGAACGTGAGGACGCGCCGCCACTTTTCCTTCCGCGCGCTCGCGGGTGCGGGAACGGCTCCGATACGAGCCATCACGCGTTCCCCGAAGCCGTCGCCAGGGGCCAGAACGGGAAGCCTGCCGAGCTGCCGGTGCAGGCGCCTCCAGCTTGCCAGGGCGGCGGCGGCCTCCCGGTCACGCGCCACGAACGCCGCCAGCGCCCGAGCCTGGCGCGGAGGGAGCCCCTCTTCGAGCAGCTCGATGAAGACGTTGCGAACAGCCGGGTGGCCCGCGCCCGCGATCCAATGCCATGCCCGCACCCAGGCCGGGCTGCGGGCCCGGAGCGCTGCAAGCACCCTGGCCTTGAAGTCCGCCGAAGGGGCGAACGCCGCCAGCCGGCCCAGCGCGGCGAGCAGAGACCTGAACACGCGCACTTCGGCGGCGAGCCGCGCATCGGTCGCCAATGCGGCTTCGAACGCGGCGCGCTCGCCTGGGCCCAGCTCTCCGTCGAGGTAGGCGAAGAGGCGCGTCACCGCCGGATCAAGTCGATCCGGGGCCGTGCGCGCACCCTTCAGGCGGCCGGTTGCTTTTGGGTTGGTTCCTTTTCGCATGATTGCCAGTACGCCGATCCTTGCGGAAGGGTTTCAGTCCGCGTCACCGCCGGTGTCATCGAGAAGATGGCCCAGCGCTTCCTTGAGTTCCAGACGGGCCCGATGGATGTACGTCTTCACGGTTCCCAGCGGGACGTCCATGATTTCGGCGATCTCCTGATAGGAGTAACCTTCCACGTGTCTGAGGAGCGTGGCGGACCGGTACTGGGGCCGCAACTGCCCGATCGCCGCTTCGATCTGGCTTCCAAGCTCCATATTCTCAACATAAGCGTCCGGACGCTCCAGGTCAGACTCCAGGATCGGCCGGGTGCGCGCCTGCTCTTCCTCGGTGACCGCGTGCGGCGAACCATCGATCGAAATCGTATTCAGCCGTTTGCGCCGCAGGTGATCGATCGTCAGGTTGTGCGCGATCTTGAAGATCCAGCTCGAGAACTTGTAGCGCGGATTGTAGTTGGCGATCGCGTTGAAGGCGCGGATGAACGCTTCCTGGGCGAGGTCTTCAGCCAAGGCACGGTCGCGCACCATCCGGTAGACGAGCGAGAAGACCGGTTTTTCGTACCGGTTCAGCAGCTCGCGGAACGCCCTCTGACGCCCGTCGGCGGCCTGCCTGGCGAGCGTGCTGTCGGGAACGGGTTGCTCCAAGGTCGTTCCGATCTTCGCTGGGGATTCAATTGCGGGACAACCCCTTCCGTGTACCGGTTGGACGCCCCGGGTCCCGTTTTGGATGCCGGCCCGCACTGGAACCAATTGCGGGCTCCCCTACCTTACGGGATTCCGAATTCCTTCCTTCATGGGCCCACGACCCCGGTGGCTCACGATGCCAATGACCGGAAGAAGGTGACACCTTGACCGCCATCCGGGAAGCGGAGCCCGCCGCGGGCCGGGACCGGGCCGACCAGGTTCGCACGCTATTCAGCGAGATCGCGCCCCGCTACGACCTGCTCAACCATCTCCTGAGCCTGAACATCGACCGCTTGTGGCGCAGGCGCGCGATTCGTGAACTCGGATGGGAAGCCGAACCCGGAGGTACCTATCTGGACCTTTGCACCGGCACCTTCGACCTGGCCGCCGAACTGGCCCGGCGGCGCGGGTTCCGCGGGACGGTGCTGGCGTCGGACTTCGCCTTCCCCATGCTGGCCCGCGGCCTGGGGAAGATTCGCGCCAGTCCGGTGCGGCCCATCTGCGGAGACGCCCAGCTTCTTCCCTTCGCGGACTGCACCTTCGCGGGGGTTACGGTGGGATTCGGGGTGCGGAACCTGTCGGAGTTGGAGGCCGGGTTCCGCGAGGCGTGCCGGGTGCTCAAGCCGGGCGGCCGGTTCGTGGTGCTCGAGTTCTCGGTGCCGCCGGGGAGGCTCATGCGTGCCGCCTACCTGCTGTATTTCAACCACATCCTGCCCCGTGCCGGGAGGCTGATCTCGGGGCACCCGTGGGCGTACAGCTATCTGCCGGAGTCGGTGAAGGACTTCCCGGGCCCGCGGCGTCTGGCGGAGCTCATGCGGGGGGCAGGGTTCGCGAAGGTCGACTGGTTCCTGCTCAGCGGGGGGATCGCGGCGATCCACGTGGGGGTGAAGGAACAGGCGGCCCCGACTCCAGCACGGTGACCGTTCCGAGCTCCGAGGGAGAGCCGTCGAAGCGGGTGGTGTCGCCGACCAGCAGGATGGTCATGCGGCCGGGGTCGACCTCGCGCCGGAATACCTCCTGCACGGCACGGGGCGTCACGCCCTGGATGCCGCGCACGTACCGTTCCAGCCAGTCCTCGGGGAGCCCCAGCGCCCGGTAGGCCATGCCGCGCGAGATGACCTGGAGCGGCGTGCGGAAGTTGAAGACGAAGCCGTTGACGGTCTCGTCGATGGTGCGCGCGACCTCTTCTTCGGTAGGAGGTGCGGCCCGCATGGACCCGATCGTGGCCAGGATGAGCCGGGTCGCTTCCAGCGTGGTCTCCGGCCGGGTCCGGGTCAGCGCGCCCACCAGGCCGTCGTTCCGGCTGGATGTCGTCCAGAGCGACGACGCACCGTAGGCGAGGCCCTCCCGGGTGCGCACCTCGCCAACGAGGCGGCTGGAAAACCCGGAGGCCCCCAGGATGGAGTTGGCGACCCGTGACGCGAAGTACTCGGGGGTGTCGCCCTGACGCAGGCGCGAGCCGTGGGCCATGACGATCACGCTCTGCTCGATCTCCCTGTGGATGACGAAGACGCCGGGCTCGTCGCGGATGACGGGTACCGGGTCATCCAGGAGCGCGCCCGAACAGGGGGGCCATCCGTCGAGCACTTCTTCGAGCAGCGCGGAGGCCTGGGGCCACGTCACGTCTCCGGTGACGCCGAGCACCATGTCGTCCGGACAGATGATCGCGCCGTGCACGTGACGCAGCCTGTTGGGGGCCAGGCTGGACGGCTCGAGGTCCGCGTCGTTCATCTCCCAGCCGACGGGGTGGTCGCCGTACATGATGTGGTTGAAGCGGCCGAAGGCCAGCGTTCCCGGATCGTCGCGGCCGCGCCGCACCCGCTCCAGTTCCGAGCCCCGCCAGCGCTCGACCTGCGCGGAGTCGAAGCGCGGGGAGCGCAGCATGGCAGCCCACAGCCGCACCGCTTCGTCCATGTGGTCGGTGAGGGTGTTCACCGAGGAAGTCGCGCCGCCGCCGCCCTGGCCGAAGCTCATCGCCAGTCCCATGAGTTCGATGCGCTCGTCGACGGAGTCGGGGGGCAGGGCGGCGGTGCCGCCGGTGCGCAGCAGGTTCGGCAGGGCCGAGGCCGCTGCCAGATGGTCGCGCGTCAGGTTCCGCACGCCGCCGTCGAAGGTGGCGTAGAAGGTGACGAGGGGCAGTTCACTGTCATGGAAGAAGTAGACGGGCACGTCCCGGACCGTGTGCGACTCGGGCTCGAGGGGGGTGAAGCGGATCTCCGGGAAGCGCATCGCCGCAATCCGCTCCCGCAGCGTCTCCTGGGCGTGGGCACGATCCGGGGGGTGCGCCGGCAGCGCGGCCGCCGCGACCGCGAGCACCCCCAGCAGTCCCCGGGCGAATCCGCGCCGATTCCGGTGAGCAGCCCGGTTGCCGGCCCCGGCGGCGCTCAACGGGACTCCTTCCGTACCATGACCGCGACCGTCCGGGTGTCGGGGTTGAGGTACTGCCTCGCCACCCGCTGAACGTCTTCCGGGGTCACGTCGGCCATCCGCCGGGAGAGCCGGAAGGTCTCCCGCCAGTCACCGAAGGACGCTTCCGACTCCGCGATCTGCATGGCGAGCTGCAGGTTGGAGGAGAGCCTGCGGAATTCGCCGGCGCGGTACTGGTTCTGAATGCGCGTCAGTGCACGCTGGTCGGGGGGCGCATCCCGGATCGCCCCGATCTCCTCCAGGATCGCGCGTTCGATCTCTTCGGTGGTGTGGGGGGAGCGGGGAACCGAGGAGATGGTGAAGAGGCGCGGATACAGGGCCCCGGGTCCCAGGAAGGCGGCGACCTGGATCGCCGAACGGTCCTCGGCGATCAGCCGGCGGTAGAGGCGCGTGGTGCGCCCCGCCGTGAGCAGGGAGGCGAGCATCGAGAGCGCGGGCGCGTCCTCGTGAAGGATCGACACGGCCCGCCAGCCCATCAGGAGGCGGGGCTCGGCCTCGAATTCGACGGTGATTCGGCGTTCTCCCCGCTGCGCCGGCTCGCGTGCCAGCACCGGAGGGGGGTCCCGCCCCGCCGGTACCGGCGCGAAGTACTCCTCTGCCAGCCGGATCACATGGTCGGCGTCGACGTCCCCGACGATTGCGGCCACCGCGTTGCCGGCTCCGTAGTAGTCGCGGAAGTACTCCACGGCCTGCGGGCGGGTCAGCGCATCGAGGTCGGCGGCGTGCCCGATCACGGGAACGCCGTAGGGGTGTACCTGGAACGCCGTAGCCAGGAATGCGGTCTGGAGGATGCCGCCGGGACTCGTCTCCAGCCGCATGCGCCGCTCCTCCCTAACCACGTCGAGTTCCGTGAAGAATTCGCGGAAGACGGGATTCGCCATGCGGTCGGACTCGAGGGCGAACCAGAGTTCGATCCGGTTCGCGGGCAGCTCGACGAAGTAGCGGGTGGCCTCGTGGGAGGTGGTGGCGTTGAGGCCCTGCGCGCCCTCGGTGGAGAGGATGTGATCGAACTCGTTCGAGATCACATGGGCGCGGGCGCTGTCCTCCAGCGCCGCGACCCGCTCGCGCAAGCGCCGGACGGCGGCCGTGTCGGGACGGGACCGTCCCATCTCGGAGACCGTCGAGTCGCGGGCCGCGTCGATCGCGGCCAGGAGCGGCGCCTCGAGGGCCCGGTTGCTGGTGCCGATCTCCTCGGAGCCCTTGAAGAGCAGGTGCTCCACCACGTGGGCGATCCCGGTGTTGCCCAGACGCTCGTTCACGGACCCGACCGGGTAGTGGACGACCAGGGAGACGGTGGGGGATTGGTGGCGCTCCAGGATGAGGAAGGTCATGCCGTTGCCCAGGGTGTGGGTGACGACGGGGAGCTGCGTGCCGGGGACGGGGGGGGGCTGGGCTGGGAGGGCCGGCGGCGGGGCCAGGGTGAATGCGGCGGCGAGGGCGAGCGTACCGATGCCGGCGCGCGCGGCGCGCGTCAGCATGGCTGGCACCGCGGGCAGAGGAAGGCGGAGCGCCCGCCGAAGACGATGCGCTCGATCCGGGTGCGGCAGCGCAAGCAGGGCCGTCCCTCGCGGCCGTATGCGTGGAGCCTCCTCCGGAACAGGCCCTCGGTGCCGTCGGGGGCCCGGTAGTTGCGCAGGGTGGTGCCGCCGGCGCTCACCGCGGCGCGCAGGACGCGCCGGAGTGCCCGGTGGAGGCGGGCCGCGCCGACATCACCAATCTCGTTGGCGGGCGTGCGCGGGTGGATGCGCGCGAACCACAGCGCCTCAACCGCGTAGATGTTTCCGGTGCCCGCGATCCTGTGCTGGTCGAGGAGGAGCGAGCGCACCGGCGAGCGCGACGCGGACAGGATGGCGCGCATCCGTCGCCCGGTGAAGGAACGGGACAGGGGCTCGGGGCCGAGGCGCCGCGACCACCTCGTCCACTCGGCGCGGGAGAGCCGCCGCAGGCGTCCGAAGCGGCGGACGTCGTCGTAGGCCACGCACCCGCCTCCCTCCAGGTGGAACAGGACCGCCGGATGGGTTGACGCCGGCGGGGCTCCGGGCCCCGGTCCCGGCACCAGTCGTCCGGTCATGCCGAGGTTGACCACGACCCGGGTGGCGTCCTCGAGGACCAGCACTACGTTCTTGCCCCGCCTGCCCACCTCGCTGAAACGCTTCCCCCGCAACTCGGCGCCGAACTGCAGCGGTGGCCCGGAAACGACATCCTCGCGCAACACGGTAACGCCGCGGATCACCCTTCCCGGGAGGACGCCGGCCAGCCCCCGCGCGATCGTCTCGGCCTCGGGAAGCTCAGGCATGGCCCCTACTCCAGCGCCACCGCGGTGCCGCTCGTGGTCACCATGAGCATGCCGTTCCCCGTCCCCAGCACTTCGTAGTCCAGGTCCACGCCGATGATCGCGTCGGCACCGCGGGCGCGCGCCTCGGTCGCCATCTCACGCAGCGCCTCTTCCCGGGCCGTGCGCAGCGCTTTCTCGTAGGCGCCTGAACGGCCCCCGACGATGTCCCGGATCCCGGCCAGGAAATCCTTGACGATGTTGGCGCCGATGATTGCTTCACCGGTGACGATGCCGAGGTATTCGCCAATGCGGGATCCCTCAACCGAATTCGTGGTCGTGATGATCAAGGCCGCTGTTCCTCCAATCCGTGTTGTATTTCGTGTCTCCCGTTACCCGCGCCGCTCCACCTCCCGCCACCCGATGTCCTCGCGGAACTGCCGTCCCTCGAAGGTAATCGCCGCCGCGGCGGCGCGGCTCGCCGCCTGCGCGCGCCCGAAGTCCCGGTCCACCGCCGTAACGGCCAGACCGCGCCCGCCCGACGCGACCAGCCGACCCGACTCGAGGGCCGTACCCGCATGAAAGACATGCACCCCGCCGGGAAGGGACGGGATCGTGATCGGCGCTCCCTTCCGGTACGTGCCCGGATACCCGTCGGCGGCCAGCACCGTGGTGACCGCCGCCGCGTCCGCGAAGCTCGGCATGCGACCGGAGAGCCCCGACCCCTCCGCCACCGCGAGCATGGGCTCGAGGAGCGACGAAGAGAGCAGGGGGAGCACGGCCTGGGTCTCCGGATCGCCGAAGCGGCAGTTGAATTCGACGACCCTGGGGCCGTCCGCGGTGATCATCAGCCCCGCATACAGCAGGCCGCTGAAGGGATTCCCGCCCTCGGCCAGCGCCCGCAGCACGGGGGCCACGATCCGGTCCGCCACCTCCTCCATCAGCGCATCGGTCACGAATCCGACCGGGGCGTAGGCGCCCATCCCGCCCGTGTTCGGCCCGGTGTCGCCCTCGCCGATGCGCTTGTGGTCCTGCGAGGCCAGAAGGGACACGAAGTCCTCCTCGTGGGCGAGGCAGAACACCGAGAGCTCCTCTCCCTCCATGCACTCCTCGATCACGCCCCGCCGGCCCGCCTCCCCGAAGGCCCCCGAAAACATGTCCCGGGCCGTCGCCACGGCTTCGGCCACCGTGCCGCACACCACCGCCCCCTTCCCGGCCGCCAACCCCGACGCCTTGACCACGACGGGAGCCCCCATCGCCTCGATACAGGCCTCGGCACGGGCAGCGTCCGTGTGCACCTCGTAGGCCGCGGTCGGCACCCCGGCACCCGCCATCAGGTCTTTGGCGAACGCCTTGCTGGACTCGATTCTGGCGGCGGCGGCCGAGGGGCCGAAGACGGGGATCCCGACACCCCTGAGCCGGTCACCCAGCCCCGCGGCCAGGGGAGTCTCGGGGCCAACCACGACAAGATCGATCCGGTTGGCGGCCGCCCATCCGGCAAGCGCCACGACGTCCGTCGGGGAGATGCCCACCCCGGTGCAGTGCGGCGCCATCCCCCCGTTCGGGAGCGTCGCGAAGAACGAGGCCGCGGGCGCGTCCCGGCGGAGCTTCCACAGCAGCGCGTGTTCGCGCCCGCCGTTGCCCGCGATCAGGATCCGCATCGACCCCCCGCGGACCCGGCCATCCGCTGCCTCGTCACCTCCTGAAGTTCTCCCAGAAGGTCTCGCCGGCCCGTTTGGCTGCGCCGGCCATCTGACCGAGCACGTCCTTCGCTCCCTGCCTGTAGGCGTTCGCCGCCTGCGAGAGGTCTTCCGTGTAGGACGGATCGGGTTCGCCCCGCCGCTGGTACTCTCCCCGCAACACCCTGTCGTAGTCACCGCTCTCGATCCAGGCCCGGAGTTCCGAGACCCTGAGCACCGAGAACGGGTGGGTGGCCATGATAAGCGCCAGCACCTTGAAGACCTGGTCGGCGAGATCGCCGGCCTCGCGGTACTCCTCCGCCTGCCGAATGAACTCGGGAAGCGAGGTCTCTTCATCGGAGCCGCCTCCGGCCATCTTGAGCATCGTCGACATGGACTGTTCGGGATCCTGGATCGCCAGCAGTCCGGCCCGGTCGGCCGACAGTTCGCTCTTCCGCGACCACTCCAGCAGACCCAGGAGGATGGCCGCGGCAGCCAGCCCCACGATCGGGAATCCCAGCGTGGCGAGCCTCGTGAGCAGGACGGTCATGGTCCTGTAGAGGACGTGGTCGCTCATGACGTGCCCGACTTCATGACCCATGACGAAGGAGATCTGGCGGTCGTTGAGCAGCGCCAGGGCTCCGGAGTTGAGGATGATGAACGGCTTGTCCATGCCGTAGGCGCCGGCGTTGACCACGGGATTCTGGGACACGAAGAGCGGGTAGCGCTCGGGCGCGTCCAGCGTGTCGCAAACGTCCGTGTACAGCTCCCAGAGGTGCGGGAACTGGTTCGGGCCCACATGCACTGCGTTCGCCTGAAACGCGAGACGGATGGGCTTCTCGCCGAAGAAGCCGAAGAGCGCCCGGAGGACCTGGTCAAAAAGCGGCAGCTTGCGCAGGGCGGCCAGGGCGGCCCGGTCGGCGGGGTGCTCCCAGGCCCGCGAGGAGATGTCGGTGAGGATCCGTTTGCCGCCGGAACCACCGGCGCCCTGGCCGTTCGAATCGGAGAGGTTGTGGCTGGTCATGTTGCGTTCCTGTTCAGAGGGTTCGGATTCAGGGAGTACGAAGTGCCTGTTCCAGATCTTCAACAAGGTCCCGCCCGTCCTCGATGCCGACGGAAAACCGCACCAGGCCGTTCGTGATTCCCATGCGCAGGCGGTCGTCCTCGGGGACGGAGGCGTGGGTCATCACGGAGGGGATCGAGATCATCGACTCCACGCCGCCCAGGCTTTCGGCGAGCCGGAAGAGGCGGGTGCGCTCCACCATCCGCTTCGCGTCCGCCTGCGAGAGTTCGGCCGAGAGCATGCCGGAGAACCCCGTCATCTGGCGGCGTGCCAGATCGTGTTGGGGATGTGTGTGCAGCCCCGGGTAGTGGACCGCGCGCACCGCCGGGTGGGACTGGAGGAACTCGGCGATCAGCATCCCGTTGCGGTTGTGGCGCTCCATGCGCAGGTGCAGGGTGCGGGTGCCGCGCAGCGTCAGCCACGAGTCCATGGGCCCGGGAAGGGGGCCGGTGGACTTGCGCACGAAGTGCAGTTCCTCCGCCAGGGCGTCGTCGTTGACGATGAGGATGCCGCCAAGCACGTCGGAGTGGCCGCCGAGGTACTTCGTGGTGGAGTGCATGGCCACATCCGCGCCGAGCGCGAGGGGCTGCTGGTTGCAGGGCGACGCGAAGGTGCTGTCCACGCAGACGAGGACGCCCCGCGCCCGTGCAACCCCCGCGACCGCCTCGATGTCGGCGACGCGCAGGAGCGGGTTCGACGGTGTCTCGAGATGGATCAGGCGGGTGTGCGGCCGGATCGCCGCCTCGACCGCGGCGAGGTCGCGCGTGTCCACCAGGGTGACCTCGATCCCGAGCCGGGCGAGGACCTGCGTGAACATCCGCGTGGTGCCCCCGTAGGTGTTCTCCTCGCTGATGATGTGGCCGCCGGCGGCGACCGCCTTGGCGAGGCACTCGATGGCCGCGAGGCCGCTGGAGAAGGCGATTCCGTGCCGTCCGCCCTCCAGGGCCGCGATGTTGGCTTCGGAGGCTTCCCGGGTGGGGTTCTGCAGGCGCGCGTACTCGTACCCGCGGTGCCGCCCGATCCCGTCCTGGACGTAGGTGGAGGTCTGGAAGATGGGCGTGGTGATCGCGCCGGTGACCGGTTCGGGGGATTGCCCGGCGTGTACGCAGAGGGTGTCGAAGCGGCCTGCCTCGGAGTCGGGTCCCGGTTCACTCCGTGACGATTCGGACAACGGCGGTTCTCCTGTGGGATGCTGGGGCGGCCGGCCAGCTGCGTGCGCGAGGTCTCCCTTGACCGGCCGGTCTGAATATAGCATCCGGTCGCCGCCGGCACGGGGCGTCGACGAGGCGGCGCCTCCCGGGCGGGGCATCGCTCGCGCGGGGCGCTGTGCTAACTTTCCGTGCGCACCAGCGTTCGCCGCACGCGTCAGGGTCCCTGATGGCAGTCCGGTCCACACTCCGCCCCCCCGCCAGCATGCCGATCGATCTCCCCGCCGACCTCATGGTGAGCGTCTCCGGTTTCCGGGGGCGCGTGGGGCCGTCGCTCACGCCGGAGCTGATCGCGGGCCTGGGCGCGGCCTACGGTGCGTTTTTGCGCGACGAGGGGGACGGGGACACGGTGATCGTGGGGCGGGATTCGCGCACCTCGGGGCCGATGCTGGTGCGGGCGGCGGTGGCTGGGCTGCTCTCGGCGGGGTGCAGGGTGGTCGAACTCGGGGTCGTCCCCACGCCCACCCTGATGCTCGCGGTGAAGGATGCGGGGGCCGCGGGCGGGATTGCGGTGACCGCCAGCCACAACCCGGCCGAGTGGAACGCGCTCAAGTTCGCGGCGCGCGGGGGCGCGTTCCTCGATCCCGGGCGGATGGCCCGCTTCCAGAGACGGGTGAGGGAGGAGGAACCGGCGCGGGCGGCGTGGGACGCGATTCCGGAGGTGTCCAGCGATGCGGGCGCGCCCGGGCGGCACATCGAGCGGATCCTGGCGTTGCCGTTCGTGGATGTCGGCGCGGTCCGCCGGGCGCGGATGCGCGTCGCGCTCGACTGCGTCAACGGCGCGGGGGGCGTCGTGCTGCCGGAGCTGCTGGAGCGGCTCGGGTGCGAGGTGCACGCGATCGGGGTTGAGCCGCACGGGAGGTTCCACCGGGACCCGGAGCCGACCGCGCGGAACCTGGCGGCGCTTGGGGCGCTTGTGCGCGAATGCGGGGCCCGGATCGGGTTGGCGGTGGATCCCGACGCCGACCGGCTGTCGCTGGTGGACGAGCGGGGACGGGCGCTGGGCGAGGATCTGACGCTCGCGCTGGCGGCGGACGTGGTGCTGCGCCGGCAACCCGGCCGCGTGGTGACCAACCTGTCGACGAGCCGCGTGGTGGAGGATGTTGCGCGCCGGCACGGGTGCCGTCTGGCAAGGGCGCCGGTGGGCGAGATCAACGTGGTGGTGAGGATCGTC
>JAPOOQ010000494.1 GCA_026713345.1 Gemmatimonadota bacterium
CCGCGAGACCGACCACCGCCACTTCGGCGGACGAATCAGCGAGGCCATCGAGGTGGCACGCAGCCTCTTCCAGCCGCAGCCCGAGACGCCCGGCGTCGCGCGCTACGGCCGCCTCGACACCTCCGGCGCAGCCGACGAGGCCGGCAGCTACGCCTTTATGTCAGGCACCGGCGCGGCGGCATCCGCCGTCACAACGTTCGAGGAGCTGCGCGACGGCTCCGCAACGGCACTGCTGGTCCACACCGCCGACGTCGACGGCGCCTCGCACAGTGCGACGTTCGACTCGGTGCGGGCCGGCGACCGCTTCGAGTGGCGTCGAGCCGACGATTGCTGGGTCCGGTACCGGGTGACCGAGGTGCTCCCGGATCCTGTCGGTGCGCGGCCTCGGAAGCTACTCGGCGTGGAGTGGGAGACGTACGCCTTCACCGGCTGCTACGGGGAGATGCCGGCGAACGCGTATGCCACATTCGACTTCAACCTGCTGCCGGACCTCGGCGGTACCAGCCTCGCGGTGCCGGTGGTGCATGGGCCGTGGCAGCTCGTGCCTGAGGACTGGGATGGCGCGTTCGGAATCAGGTCGAGCGACCAGGGCTCTCCCGGTCAGTCGCACGACTCGGTGCGAGCGGGCTCCAGCGACCTCGCCGCCGCGCGGGCCGGGCCACACTGGCGCGCACCGTTGCTTCCCCCGACCTGGACGTTCGAGGGTGCATTCAGCGGGCCGCTGACGAGCACGACTTCCGGGTACTGCGCGTCGTGGAACAACCCCGGGGGGAGCCGGGCCGTGGAGATATGCGGGGCTTCAGGCACCTCGGCGTACGCTGCCATCGAGGCGTCGTGGGACGACGGCGCGGGCGTCCGAGAGTTCCGCATCATCGGCGACCGCCCGGTGCTGCTGGCGTACAGCCCTCCGGGCCCGCGCCACGACGCGGACTTCCGCGCCGAGGTGTCCGTGTACGACGCTGCGACGAACATCGCGTACACCATCGTCGGGCACGAACCCACGCTCTCGGGTAGCAACGTCGACGCTGTCATCGAGATCGCGCGCAGCCTGTTCAAGCCTCCGAACCTCCCGTGAGCCGATCCGGGCCGCCGAGGGTGGACGGGTGGGGGCACAGGGCGCATCGCACCGCACGATGACGCCCCTGCAACCGTGTGACGCGGCGCATCTCGCCGCCTCCACCCCTCACGCCGGAAGAGTGAGCGCCTCTCCCCTGGAGGGAGGTCGGTCTCAGGGGCTCAGATCATGGTCGGCAGTCGGGGTCATCCGCTCGGTCGTACCGCCGATGCGAAGGTGCGCGATCCCCTCCTGGGCGTCGAACAAGGAGTTCGAGTTCAGCATTGCGCGGCCCTCCGTGTCGTCGTACGGGTAGAACGTGAGCACCCTCACGGGCAGGATGCCGTCGGCAAGGGGGGCGCTGATGGTCACGTACCACTCCGGTGTATCGATGGGGCGAGTGGGACGGCCGTAGAGCTCGAGCGTCGAATACGAGATTGCCTCCATCGCTCCCTCACCGTCGGTGAGGGGGAACTTCAAGGCCCCGATCCAGGTCGTCTCGTTCGTGTCGCGATTCGTGATCCAGACGCTGTACCACTCTCCGTCGGGCTCGAGGCCGTCGGGTGCAATCCTCGCGCGGTACCTCCCTGCGCCCCACTCATAGGCGCGCCGGACACCGATGAAGTCGCCTTCATATCCCGCCGACTGTGACCATCCGTCCGGGGCGACCCGTGCATTACCGAGGTCCCGCGTGTCCCACCTGGAGAAGATCACACCTTTGACGCGCTGAGCTCCAGGATGGGTGATGGCGTTCTGGAATCCAAAGTAGAACGTGATATCGGAGATTCTCCCGTGTAGCAACATGAGGTAGTAGCCATTCCGACTTGACCAGTCGTGAACGTTATTGTGGACAGTGAAATCGACGGTCATCTCCCTGATCGGGTCCAGTTCGTGATCCCAGTACCACCGGACCGAAGCGGCATGGACGGGCAGCGAAATCTGCTCGTACAGGTCGTCGCGGCCTGGAATGCGCGCGAGGGTCGTGACGTTCACAGGGATCGAGGGCGCGCTCTCACCATAGCCGTTGATGGCCCTCAGCGAGTACGTATAGCCCGTTCCCGGACTCGCATCGGTGTCGACGTAGCCAGTCGTCGCGCTGCCTATGCGGAGCCGGGTCTGCGCTCCGGAATTGTGTCGGCCACGCACTAGCTCGTAGTTGCGGATGCTGCCATCCCTCGGATCGTCCCACTCCAGCACGACGCCTCGATGGGTAGCCGCCGCAGTCAGCCCCGTGGGTGCGAGCGGCGCGGCGTTGATCCGCGTCCCCGCGACGGGCCCCCAGGGGCCCCACCGCACCGATCGAGTGTCCGAGCCGTCCCACTCGCGCGCCCGTACGGCCACGTTGTACCTGGCGCCCGGCTCCAGGCCAGTTACCGTGAGGGATCTGCTGGTGGTGTAGACGTTGCCTTCCCTGTCCGATGGCCGCGGCCAGTTCGCTCCTTGCTGGGCCCACATCACGCGGTAGTCCGTGGGAGCAGGCTGGGCGGCGCTCCACGTGATCCGCAGCTCGCCACGGTCAGAACTCGACACCGTGACCTCCTTCACCTCGCCTACCGGGGGCGGCGTTGGTGCAGGGCGCGCGGTGGCGCGTGCCACCGGTGCAGGGCCTGGCGTTGCGGCCGGCGCTGCTGCCCGTGTGACCGCCGGTGACGAGTCTCGAATCTGGGCCGCGAGCGCTCCGCCTGGAGGCAGGCAGCCGGCGGTCAGCGACACGCTGTGCTGCGCCTGGACGATCTCCGGCCTGGAGAGCGGTCGGCTCCCATCTTCGAGCGCGACGAGGGCCGCGCCCGCGTGGGTCATCTCCCCGGGCGGGCCCGCGACCGCGTACCCCTCGGTTGTCGTGCGCGTCAGTTCTGCGTCCGCCCAGCGCATGCCCAACCGCGCGAGCAGCCGGTTGCCCGCGAAGTCGGTTGCAATGCGGCGGCCGAAATTCAGGTCCGCCCAGCCCCAGCCGTTACCGCCCAGCACCAGCCCGCCGCCCGAGCTCACGAACTCCGCAAGCTCCCGCACCTGGGACTCGGTCTGGTTCGTCATGACCACCACCACGACATCGAAGGCATCGAGCGCACCCTCTGTCAGCGAGACTTTGGCGACGTCATGCCTGTCAAGGCTCAGCCAGACATACAACCCGAGGTCGTCCGCAATACCGATCCGGGGATCCGCCGATCCGGGTCCGGCCGCCCAGCGCAGCGCGTTCGTGACCAGGCGGCCCGTATCGCGCGACCTCAACGTGCTTGTCTGGAAGAAGCCCTCGTGACCGAGCGCGACGACGCGGCCATGCCCGTGGCGACCCGCCGCCACGACGGTGGCAGCACGGCCCTGGTACTCACCGACCACCACCGGGAAGGCATCGGGGCCATACACGCAGAGTGCCCCGGGCGTGCCGGACGCGGCGAGCTCGGACACACCGTCGAGCAACGCAGCCAGGTCATCCTCGAACTCGCCGGCATCCGGGGGTGCGATCTCCTCCACTTCCAGGATGGGAGTCGCAGGGGGCGTGGACGCCTGCGTCCCGGTCCCCCGTGGCGCGGGTGCCGGCGGAGTCCCCTCGGCGGGTGGCTGAGTTGGCGATTCGGCCGCCGAGGATCGCGGGGCGGGGGGAGCGTCGGCCTCCGGCGACGCGCCCGGCTCATCGGAGCACGCGCCCAGGACCACCGCAGCGATCGTGACGAAGACGACCAGCCATCGCGCGACCCTCGTCATCGCACGGCCCATCCCTGCGGAGGGTCGCCAACCGGTACGCGCGACATGGTCCGGCTCACGACGGCAGCGCCGTTGGGTACAGCGTGATCGCCGCTACAACAGCATCGCGGGAGGGATGATTCCGTCATGGAATACTATGCGCCTGTCAGTAGCTCGTACTACACCATCTGAGATATCGAGTTGGCATAGATGCCATGTTGCCGCTCATGATACCCATTCACATCGCAACATCAATCCACACTTGATACTGTGAACACTATCACAACTCATACGCCGACCCGGACCCCGCCCCTGTGGACCGGGCGGGCAGGTAGCGCCGCTGCACGCCGCGCGCCATACTGCCCCCGGCGCTCTGCGCCCCCAACTCGGACCCACCCGAATCGATGGAGTACGCATGTCCCCCGTCACCATCCCCGACCTCCCCGTCGCCGCCGACCAGGCC
>JAPOOQ010000495.1 GCA_026713345.1 Gemmatimonadota bacterium
CCTACGTGCCTACGCCAGAAAACGCCGCACGAGGGCGGCGTTCCCGGGACACATGACCACAGTAGCGGGGGCGGGATTCGAACCCGCGACCTTCGGGTTATGAGCCCGACGAGCTACCAGACTGCTCCACCCCGCAATGAGACCCTTAAGTTAACGAAGCCCCGGCAAGACTGTCAACAGCGGTGGCATCGGCGCTCGCGCCCTGCGGCCGGGGCTCTCAGGCGACCGCGGCCAGGCGCCCGCAATACCAGTCCATCCACCGGTTCGAGAACCCCAGCAGCTTCGCGTTCCGGGTGACCGCGAACACCTCGCGCCGCGTCATTTTCGTCTCGCGCTCGAGGACCTCCGGGTTGCCCCGGCTCAGCGCGAGCGTCCGGACCGCGAAGAAGAGCGGGAGCAAGCAGAAGAGCCGCACGCCGTGATGGCGCCTCGGGATCATGCTGATGTATCCCCGGGCAGCGGCCAGGTGGCGCTCCGCCTTCTCCACCAGCCGTGCCAATACGCTCATCGCGGCCTCGTGGTTTCCCGGCTCGAAGAGCTCCGATGGGGGTGGTCCCGCGTCGGGGATGAATTCGGTGGGGACGTACACCCAACCGCGGTCGCGGTCCTCGTGCAGCCCGCGAATGACGTTGACGGTCTGGAGAGCGAGGCCGAACTCGCGTGCGAGCGGCATCATCCGGTCCCGGCGACGCGCCAGCCCGGAGACCCGGAGCGCGAACAGCTCGGTGAGCAGATGGCCCACCCGCCCGGCGACCTCGTGCATGTAGTCGTCCAGGTCGGACTCGGTGTCGAAGACGGATCCGCGGGCGACCCACCTCGCCATCCCAGTGCTCGATTCGCCCACTCGCCGGGTGAGGACCTCGCGGGCTTCAGGTGCCAGCCCGTCGAGGCCGTCCAGCACAGCCGCGGCATTCCGCGCGACCAGCGCGTCCGGGGTATCCTCGCGGGCGGACTTCAGCCGTTCAAGCAGGCTCCGGCGTTCGTCCTTCCCGCCGAGCACCCGCGCCCAACTCCTCAGCAGGGCGACCTTGTCGGCGTCTTCAAGCTCCTGATTGTCCTCCAGGTAGTCGGAAACGCGAAGCAGCAGGTAGGCGACCGTGATCTCCTCGCGGAGCGGCTCCGGGAGGATGCCGATTCCCACGGCGAAGGTCCGGCTGGATCGGACGAGCAGTTCGTGAAGCGTTGCCATGGTTGATCTTCTACCACACGGGCCCCTCCGTCAACGAAGTGCCGAAACCTTGCGGCCCTTCGGCGCTGCCGCACACTTTGGTCCCATGATTCCCCCGGACACTTCCGTCCCAACCCCCAACCGGCCGACTCCGCCCAGCTCGGGTGCAGCGGTGGGCAGCCACCGCGGTCCGATCGCGTTCATGGCGGCAAACCCCATCGCCGCAAACCTGTTGATGGGCTTCCTCCTGCTCATGGGGCTCATCTCGGCGATGGGGCTCCCGCAGGAATTCCTGCCCGAAGCCTCGCTGGACCGCATTCAGGTGGTCGTGCCGTACCCGGGTGCCGCGCCCCAGGAGGTGGAGGAGTCGATCGTCCGCAAGATCGAGGAGCAGATCCAGTCCGTCGAAGGGCTGAAGCGGACGGAATCGTCGGCGGCCGAGGGTCTGGGATCTGTGATCGCGGAGTTCAGACAGGGGACGGACATGAGCCGGGCCCTGGCGGACGTGAAATCCCAGGTGGACCGTATCCTGACCTTCCCGGCGGATGCCGAGCGCGCGGAAGTCCGCGAGGTCACGAGCCGCCAGAGCATCTTTCGTCTCATCGTATACGGCAACGCCTCCGAACGCACCATCAAGGAGCTGACCTACCGGATCGAAGACGGGATTCTGGCCCTGCCCGAGGTTTCCTACGCGGAAATCAGCGGGGTGCGCAACTACGAGATCTCGATCGAGGTGCCGCTCGACCGCCTGCGCGCCCTCGGCCTGACGCTGGAAGATGTCGCCTTCGCCGTTCGCCAGGGTTCACTGGAGCTCTCCGCGGGTAAGATATCCACCGGCGAAGAGGAGATCCGCGTTCGCACGCTTGGCCAGAACTACGAGCAGTTCGATTTCGAGGACATCATCGTCGTGACCCGGGCCGACGGTACCGCCGTGCGGCTGGGGCAGATCGCCACCGTGCACGATGCCTTCGCCGACAGCGATCTGCTCGCGCGCTTCAACGGGCAGCCGGCGGCACGCATCGACGTCTTCCGCACTGCCGGCGAAGACGTACTCGATATCGCGCAGGCGGTGCGCGGATACATCGATGCCGAAGTCGTGCCGACGCTGCCCGAAGGGGTTGGTGTACAGATCTGGAGGGACGACTCGGTGGATCTCCGGGGCCGGGTCAGCCTGCTCATCGAGAACGCGTTGCTGGGCCTGCTCCTCGTCTTCCTGGCGCTCGCGCTCTTCCTGCAGATCAGGCTGGCGATGTGGGTGGCGCTCGGTCTGGCGGTTGCCTTCTCCGGGACATTCCTGGTGATGCAGCTCCTGGGCATCTCGATCAGCATGTTCTCGCTGATGGCCATGGTGCTCGCGCTGGGTATCGTGGTGGATGACGCGATCGTCGTCGGCGAAAACATCTACGCGGAGCGGGAGAAGGGGGCCAAGGGCCTGACCGCGGCGATCGGCGGGACGCGGCGCATCGCGGGCCCGGTGATCTTCTCGGTGCTGACGACGGTGACGGCCTTTTCCGTTCTGCTCACCGTGCCGGGACCCATCGGCAAGATCGGCCTGAGCATCCCCATCGTCGTGATTGCCGTACTCATGCTCTCGCTGGTCGAATCGCTGCTCGTGCTGCCGCACCATCTGGCGCACCTGCCTGCGCCCCGCGAGCCGAGGTGGCGGCCCGGACGAGCGGTGAGGCAGGCCCAGCAGGCGGTCGACGGCCTGCTGCGGCGCATCGTCGATGGGCCGCTGGACCGCGCACTTCGGTTCGCCACCGCCGCTCCGTCGATCGTGCTCGCCGGCACGGCTGCGCTGATGCTGATTTCCATGACGATCGTGGGGACGGGACTGGTCCGGTACGAGTTTCTTCCCCAGATCGAGGGCGACATCGTGTCGGCCAACATCGAGATGCCGGTCGGGACGCCCAGCGAGCGCACGGCCGATGTGGCGGCGCAACTCGAAGCGGCGGGACAGCGCGTGCTGGACGCGCTCGCCCGCGATTCCGAACCGATTCCGGCCGATGTGAGCGTCACCGTGGGCCAGGCCGCCCAGCTTTTCGACCCTTTGAGTGGCGATGCGGTGGAGTTGCCCAGGGGACACATCGGTTCGGTGGAATTCAAGCTCCCGGGGCTGTCGTTGCGCGACTTCACCTCAACGGAATTCCAGAACCTCTGGCGCGAGGAGACGGGTACTCTTCCCGAGGTGAGGTCGCTGGCGTTTTCGGCGGGCGCCCTTGGGCTGGGACTACCGGTTCACCTCGAGCTGTCCCATCCCGATCCGGAACGCCTGACGCGGATCGCCGACGACGTCGTCGCCGGGCTGGAATCGATGGGCGGGGTGTACGACGTGAGAACCAACCACGACGAGGGCGTCCGGGAACTCCAGCTCCAGCTGAAGCCTGCGGCGCGAACGCTGAACCTCACGCTGGATCACTTCGCCCGCCAGGTGCGTGCAGCGTTTTTTGGCACCGAGGCCCTGCGCGTGCAGCGCGGCCGCGAGGAGATGCGCGTCTATGTTCGCCTCCCGGAAGAGGAGCGCAATTCGCCTGCCGACATCGAGGACTATCTGGTGCGAACACCGCAGGGCGGGGAGGTCCCCCTGGGCCAGGTCGCACAGGTCGGGTTGGCAAGGTCCCCCACCACCATTCACCGCCTGGACGAACGGCGGGTCATCACGGTCACGGCCAGCGTGGACAACGCGGTCGTCACCGGACAGGGGGTGAACGGCAATCTGGAGCGGAACCTCCTGGCCGGACTGAGCGACGACCACCCCGGATTCACCTACACCCACGGGGGGGAGCAGCGCCAGCAGAGGGAGGTGAACGCTGCCCTGCCCAGATCCGTCTTCTTCGCCTTTCTGGTGATGTATGTCCTTATGGCGATCCCCTTCGGCTCCTACTCGCAACCTCTCATCGTGATGACTGCGATCCCGCTGGGGCTGGTGGGTGCGTTGGCGGGACACCTCATCCTGGGCCTCAGTCTCGGGTTCTCGTCCATCCAGGGGCTGATCGGGGTGAGTGGCGTGGTCGTGAACGACTCACTGATGATGATCAAGTTCATCAATCGCTCCCGTGACCGCGGGCTGACGCCGAGGGAAGCCATCATCGTCGGGGCCAAGGCCCGCTTCCGGGCGATACTCCTGACATCGGTGACCACCTTCCTCGGCGTCGCCCCACTGATGCTGGAGAAGAGCCCTCAGACCCAGCACCTGGTGCCGCTTGCCACCTCCGTGGGATTCGGAGTGGTCGTCGCAACCGCGCTGTTGATGCTGGTCGTGCCGGCGCTCGTGATGCTGCAGTTCAACCTTCAGTCACGGCGGAAGACGCGCACCGCGTAGCTGCTTCGTTCATCCGGGCATTGCCCTCCGGGTTCGCCCCTCCCCGCCGTAACGTTATAATACGCTTGCAGGCGCCGGACCCACCCCGGCGGGACCGGATGGCAGTAGTCAGATTGGAGCAGACACCGATGACAGGGACTCTTCCGCCGAGCGAAGTGGAAGGATGGGTGAGTGCCCACCCGAAGTGGAAGTTCAACGATGGGACCATTCGCAAGAAGTACGTCTTCCAATCCTTCCGGAGCGCCATCGTCTTCGTGAACCGCGTGGCCACGATCTCCGACGAACTCGATCATCACCCCGAGATCAGGGTCAACTACAACGAGGTCTCGCTGAGGCTCTGGTCGCACGACGCCGGTGGCGTATCCGAGAGGGACCTGAAGCTCGCAGAGCGAATCGACTTCGCGACTTCCGCGCGCTAGCGGTCGTCCGCGGTCGTCCGGATCGCTTCGACCAGGATCGCCAGACCTTCTGCGAGTTCGTCCCGAGTGAGGGTGGCCGGAGGGGTGAGTTCCACTACCTCGCCGTGTTCCCCCGCCGGGAGGAGGAGCAGCCCGCGCCCCAGTGCGTGCCGGACGGCCCGGGCCGCGCCGCGCCCGTGCAGTTCGACACCGAGCATCAGTCCGCGTCCGCGGATCTCCACCACGTCCTCGCTGCCGCCCAGGGCCGCCGTGAGGTGATCGAGGGCCTGCGCTCCGAGCCGCGCGGCACGGGCCACGAGATCCTCGCTCTGCATCGCCTCCAGAAAACCCAGTCCCGCCGCGCAGGAGACGGGGTGCCCCAGAAACGTGCTGGTGTGGATGGCTTCACCGGATGACGGCGGCCAGGCGTCCATCACCTGCGCCGGCCCGACGCACGCCGAAAGCGGCATGCCACCCCCCAGCGCCTTGCCCAGACAGACCAGGTCCGGCACGACCCGGTCGTGATCGGTTGCCAGCAGGGCACCGGTCCGCCCCATCCCGGTGAAGATCTCGTCGGCGATGAGGAGCGCGCCGCGCGATCTCGTGCGGGCGGCCAGCTCGGCCACGAACCCGGGCGGCGGGACGCGCACACCCGCCCGGCCCTGGATGCGCTCCATGATGACCGCGCCGACGGGGACGGGGGCTCCCGTGACGAGGATCTCGTCCACCCTGCCGAGGACCTGTTCCGCCTCACCCGACGTGGACGGGAAGGGCACGAAGTGGACGTGCTGGGCGAGGCGGCGGACGAACGGAGTGCGGAAGTGCTCCCGGTGCGTCGTCGCGAGGGCGCCAAGGGTGAGGCCATGATAGCTCCCCTCGAAGGCAATCACGCCCGCCCGGCCCGTCGCCAGCTGAGTCGTCTTGAGGGCCGCCTCCACCGCATCCGAACCGCTCAGCCCGAGGATCGCGCGCGTTTCCGGCCACGGCATCAGCGCGGTCAGCGCCTCGAGGAAATCGACCTTGACCGCAGGCGGGTGAATGTCGCCCATCCCGTGCACGAGCCGCCCGGCCTGCCCCCGGATCCGTTCCACCACCAGCGGGTGCCGGTGTCCGGCGAAGGCGACTCCGAACGCGCCGGTGAAGTCCAGGTATTCCCGGCCCTCTGCATCGAGGACGCGGGCGCCCGCAGCCTCGGTCCAGAATGGCGGGGGCGGTTCCAGGAAGGTGATGTTGCGCGACTCGACCCGCGAAAGGCGCTCCGCCCACCCGCGGCCGGTGCGGTCAGGTGACAATGGAGATCCAGACCGCAAAGGCAACATAGACGGCCAAAAGCAGCAGGCCCTCCCACCGCCTGACCATTCGGGCGCTGGCGACAACCGGCCACAGCAGGAGCGAGAGAACCAGCACCGAGGGAAGCTGGAGCGCTAGAATGGACTCGCCCACCGGAAAGTCCCCAACCAGGGCCGATGTTCCGATGACCGCGGTGAGATTGAAGATGTTGGATCCGACGATGTTGCCCACGGCGATGTCCGGTTGCCGGCGCGCGGCCGCCACGAGCGCCGTTACCAGTTCCGGGAGCGACGTTCCCACCGCCACCACCGTCAAACCAATCACTTCCGTGCTGGCGCCCAGCGCCTGGGCCAGATACTCCGCGCCTTCCACGGTCGCCCAGCCCCCGAAACCCAGTCCCACCACCCCGCCCACCACCAGCCCCACGTTGCCCAGGGGC
>JAPOOQ010000496.1 GCA_026713345.1 Gemmatimonadota bacterium
GTGCGTGGGGCTCGCCCTCCGCACTGGTTCGCGCGGTGATGCCGGACGAGGTCCCGCGCGCTGACGACGACCGCCCCGGCCGCCGGCGCACGCCAACCGTGCGCGCCGCCACCACCGTCTGGGCCCACGCGTTAACCCCGGCCCCGCTGCGCGCGTTCTCCCTTACGTGCGGCGATGCGGCTGGAAGGGACCGCGTCGTTGTTGAAGGAGGCTGTCCCCGAGGTATCCGACAAAGCTCGTAACCAACGGAACAATTTCCTTCAAGGAGCACAAGTGCAATACGCAAGAAAGATCGGCGCATCAGCGCTGGTGGTCGCCGCCGCATTTGCGGTAGCGTTCGCGGTGCTGGTGTCGTCCACTGCCGAAGCGACGATTGAGACGCGGAGCGCCACGGGTGTGTACAGCACCAGCGGTGACGCGACTGGTACCGCCGAGAACGGTGACACGGTCTACATCCGGGCCGGCAACACAGGTTTCGTCCTGTTCGAGATCACCTCAATTGGTGGGGCGTCGGCGTCGTTCACGCACGCGGACGCGAGCGACGACGGCCAGACCCTCTACTGCCAGGCGAATACCACTACTGACACGCCCACCTGTGACGTGGACGTGGACGACGACTCCGGTGTTACGGTGGCGGTGAAGATTGACGAGGACGCGGGCAAGGGTGCCGTCTTCGTCAAGCAGACGGTTGTTGGCACGACCACAACATCGACTGACCAGATCACCGTCGGGGTCGCGCAGGTTCCGACCACGCTGACGGCCAAGCTCGTCTCTACGTCGATCGACTCCGGCCAGGGCTCGGATCCGGGTCGCACGCTCCTCAACATCCGGCTGACGGATGCGGATGGCGCCGGTATCGCGGGTGAGCGGCTCACAGTCGTCTCGACTCGTGCATTGCTGTCGGCTCCCAACACCACCGACGATGGGGCGGCCGCCCTGGAGCGGACCGTCAGCGGAGAGACGACGACGCTGGAGACGTTCAGCAGCGGTGATGTCGGCACTCTTGCTGGCACCGTGGACACCTCGGAAGATGCAGCGACTGACGCCGACCCCGATGTCGACACGCGCGGCTACGCGCGCGTGGCGGTTGAGGGTGGCGGTGCCGCTGGCGTCTCGACGATCACGGTCACGGTCGGCGAGTTGACCCAGACCGTCGACCTGGTTCTGCACGGCCCGGTCAAGACCATCTCGGCCGCCGCTGAGCAGAGCGCGATCGCAGTCGGCGGTTCGACGTACATCGTCGTGACTGCGCTTGACTCCGCGGGCAACCCGGTCGAGGGCCAGAACGTCAGCGTCAAGACCAGGGGCGGCGTATCCGGCCCGGACAAGCTGTCCGTCAAGGTCACGGCCACTAACACCGCGATTAAGGACGCGCCGCCGGCCATTGGTGGCACGACAGCGGGCACGGGTGACCTCCCGGCCTGTGGCACGCCGACCGCCCGGACGGACGACACGGAGACCGACGGTGTCGACGAGTCCACCTTCTGGAACGGAAGCGGTACGAACGATGACGGTCAGTGCGTCATCCTCGTCCAGGCACCGAACCCGGAAGGCACGACCAGTGATGCCGCGCGTGGCACGCACACGATTACGCTCGTGGCGAACGCCACCGGCGGCGACAGCCCGAAGGGCGTCGACGAGGTAGCGGTTGAGATCGAGGTCGGCGGTGCGCCGACGACCATCGAGAGCGACGCTCCCGAGCGGATCGACCCGTCCGCCGAGGTCACCATCAACGTGACCGTGCGCGACGACGAGTCCGTCCGTGTGGGTGCTGTGGCCATTGAGGCCATCCACACCGCGGGCGACGGCGCGATCATCACCCCCCTCCGCGCGATGACCAGCGACGGTCGTGGCAAGTTCACGTACCTCGCTCCGTCCACGCCGGGTGTGACCGAGTTCCTCGTGCGCACGAAGTCCGGCACTGGCGCCGTGACGGCACAGCTCCCGATCATCATCCAGATCGGCGAGGAAGTCGTCGAAGAGCCTGAGCCGGTCGTTGAGGAAGAGCCCGAGCCTGTGGCTGGGACGCTGGCCCCTGCTCCGGCTGGCGCGGTCACGCTGACCAGCTTCAGCGGTGGCAGCGTCGATGACCTCGCCGCTGCGCTCAGTGAGTGCGGCAGCGATGTCGTGGCCCACGCCTCCGTTGGCGGCGGCTGGGTGAGCTACATCCCGGGTGCGGTGATTGCGGCGGCTAACGCCCCGTTCAACGCCGCCTTCGCGGATGGCATCCCCGGCCCGACGCTCTTCCAGGTCACCAACTGTGTCGATGCCATGGACGATGGCATGGACGGCGGGATGGAAGAGACCGGGAACGGCATGGAGGACACCGGGAACGGCAGCTAGGGAGAACGGCGGCTAGCCCGCTGATCACCCCGCTACCACCTCGGTAGCACCAGCGACCCTCGCGTCCCGGCCCAGGCCGGGGCGCGGGGGCATCGCCAACCGGAACCAGACAGCAAGGAGACACTGAATGAGTCTTGCGAAAAGACCGGCCCGCATCATGGCCGTGGCGGCGCTCATGGCGCTGCTCATCGGCCCGATGCTGTTCGGCGCGAGCTCCGCGCTCGCGCAGGGCGCGCCGGCCAACTACTACGGCGGCGGCCTCGCTGAGGGCGACACCGTCACGGCGTCGGTCGACGGCGCCGAGTGTGGCTCGGCCACGGCCGACGCCTCCGGCGGCTGGCTTATCAGCATTGGCGCCGCCAACGACTGTGGCGCAGTTGATGGCTCGACCGTGAACTTCGCGGTCAACGGCGAAGCGGCCGCGCAGTCGGTGGTGTACTCCGCCGGCGGCACGCCCGACGACATCGCCAACGGCATCACCCTGACCGTCGACGCCATGGAAGTGCCGGAGCCCCAGCCGACCCCCGCGCCGGTCACGGTCCCGAGTGGGCCTGTGGTCGGCAACGCCGGCCTCGTCACCCAGTCCGGCACGTCGGCCCTCGCGGTCCTCGCGCTCGGCGCGCTCGCGCTCGCCGGTGTTGCGGGTGCCCGCACGGTCACCGGCCGCATCGACTAACCTTCGGCGCCCCGCGGAGCCCTCGGGCTCTTCGGGAAGCTGACTGCAGAGAGGCCCCCACCCCGGGGGCCTCTCTCTTTGTGTCTGGCCTGGCGTCTGCGGGACTCCTCGGAGCCCCCTCACCCTAACCCTCTCCCTCCAGCCAGGGAGAGGGGACCAGATTCCGGCACCCTCTCCCTTGAGGGAGAGGGCGGGGGTGAGGGGGTTCCGGCGCCCGAACGGGCAGTGGGTGAGCGGACGCCTCCATCAACCCTCGAGCCCGGTTGAGGGGGCGCCCCCTCACCCTAACCCTCTCCCTGCAGGGAGAGGGGATCAGATTCCGGCTCCCTCCTCCCTTGAGGGAGAGGGCGGGGGTGAGGGGGTTCCGGCGCCCACTAGCAGCGACGCTACGAGTTGATTCGCAAGTTACAAAAGATCACGGTGACGCGCCTAACAAGACATGGGCAGGTAATACGGGAGTCGTAACTTTACGGTACGTGGCCTCGGCATCTCTCTTCCGCCGTGGGCCACTGTGTTTCGTCGCTGGGGCGGCGTCCGGTCGGCACGCCCGCTCGCCGTCGCCCCAGCGCGATCAGACCGACTGCCGGCCCCCTCCGAGGGGGCGTTATATTATAGAGGCGCCACATTATCGAAGGCGCGGGCGATGTTCTTCCACGCCCGGTCTTCCAGCGACGGAGCGCCACGTCAGGCGGGCCGGCGAGCAGTCCTGCGAGTCCCGGCCCTCGCAACCCCGACTGAGGTAACGCGATGGACAGTACGGCGGGGCCCTCACCGGAGATCGCCGAGTTGCGCCAGCGCCTCACCCGCCTGAACGAGGCCTGCCTCCGCATCAACGAGAGCCTGGATGTGGACACGGCGCTACAGGCCGTGATGGACGGCGCCCGCTCGCTGGCGGGCGCGCCTTAAGTAGCGTCCCAGGAGTTGGTGTCACTGAGGTGGACGTAGGAGACCACCGCGCCATCCTTCACACAGGAATCAATCACGTGAAGGAGGACTACGGTGGTCAAGGAGAGCGTGGACTTGTTGGAACTGCTGCGCAAGCAGA
>JAPOOQ010000497.1 GCA_026713345.1 Gemmatimonadota bacterium
CCTCCAACCCCTAAACTTCAACCCCGTAACCCCACCCCAGCGCCCCTATGGACCTCCGCTCTCCTCCAAGGTGATCGGAATCCTCCGGAATCCGTGATCGGTTCGTCGGAACGGGTGATCGGAATCGTCGGAATGCGGAATTGTAAAGTACGAATTACACAATGTCGTGTTTACTTTACTTCTACGAACTCTACTTCTACGATCTGCGGCGCCCCACCCGGGGGTCTCCTGATGATCGGAGGAGCCGGTCTGTTCACCCGCTCCAACAATCGCGTTGCGCGCAAGAGAATCTCGACCTGGTCCTTCGTTATCGCCTGAATGAACTCCTGGGTCATCAACGAATCCGCAATCCGGTCGGGCTGCTTCTTCCGGTTGACACTCTCCGAAAGCCTGTCCGCAACTGCCTGCTTCTCCGCCTCGGAGAGATCCCGGCCCTCGAAGGAGATCAGAAGCCCCGCCTTTGCGCCGGCGACGTAGACACTAAGGACGCCGCCCTGGGCCGCGCTGAGTGCGCCCGACTCCACCTCTTGCAGGATGTCCTGGTTGATCTCCTCTTCGCGGGTCGAAAGAAGTTCCTCGAGGCCGGTGTCGACCGGGTCCTGCGACTCTTGCGGCCCCTCCAGTGCCACCAATTCCGCGGCGGTCTCCGCGTCGGTTGCCGTCGGCGCTTCGGGCCGGTCACAGTAGACGAGCCCGAACGGCAGTGCACAGAGCACCGCCACCCAGGTTGCGGCGCGCAGCCAGTCGGGAGCGGGGGAGCGGGTGTCGGTCGAAAAGATCATTCTGAGTCTCCTTTCGAGTACCCTGGTGCGTCCGGTCCCTCCGGCCGCGCTCGCAGTCAGCGGTGGGCGGAAGCCGGGCGGGGCCGACGTACTGGTGACAACCCGCAGCAGTGCCCTGGCGTAGATCTTCGGACACGATCTCCCCGCGCCCAGAGCAAGCCGGTCGCAGCACGACTCCTCGGCGATCTGGAGCTGGTGGCGGGCCCACCAGGCCACCGGGTTCCACCAGAAGACGGAGCAGGCCAGCCACTCCAGCCAGCGCACGAGGTGGTCGCGGCGGCGGACATGCGCGAGCTCGTGGGTCAGGATGGAACGCAGTTCCTCACGGCTCAGGTCGGTCAGAAGGAAGGCGGGAATCAGGACCCGGACCTTCCCGCCGGTCCACCAGACCATGGGCATCACGCGGGCGTTCGTGGTATGGAGGTCGGGGATCCGGGCCAGACCGAGGTCGCGCCCGATGGCGGCGGCCTGCCACTGGAGCGAGGCGGGTGCCTGGCGGGACGCCTTGGCCAACGTGCGCCGGAAGTGGATCGTTCGCATGATGGTCCATCCCAGGAGCCCGGTCGTGCCGAGAAGCCACAGGATCGCCAGGACCTGGGGGGCGAGCGCGCCGGGCGCCGGGCCGGTGGACGGGTACGAAGTCCCCTCGGCCAACACGACGTCGGAAGCGCCAACACCCGGGATAGCCAGTGGCGCTGCCAACTCCGCCGGGAGCACCGGAAGCGAAACGACCGCCGGCACCAGCAGGGTCACGAGCACCAGCAGCCACAGCGGGTACGAGACGGCCGGCCGGTCCACGCGCCGGTGAATCACCCACACCACACCCGCAAGCACAACCGAGAC
>JAPOOQ010000498.1 GCA_026713345.1 Gemmatimonadota bacterium
CGGAGAGCAGGGGGCGGCGGATCAGGAAGTCCTCGGAGAAGACGTCGCGCGCGAGGTCGGCGTCTCCCGTCCCCCCCTCCGCCGCCCGGATATGGATCATCTGCTTCGCGTAGTTCCACTCGTAAGCGGCCGACGCCAGATCCAGCCCCTCGTAGCACTGCAGCCGTATCAGCGGCCGGCGCAGCCCCGCGGCCAGCGCCTTCCCGACCTCGGTCTTCCCGACCCCGGCCTCGCCCTCCAGCAGGAGCGGCCGCCCGAGCTCAAGCGCCAGAAAGAGCGCAGTGCCCAGGCCCACATCGGCCACGTACCCCTCCCTGCCCAGCATCGCGACCGCGTCCTGGACGGCCCCTGGACGCTCCTGCGGGGATTGTGATGGCAGGGTCCCGCTTCCGCCCCCTATCCGCAAGCCTCCACGGCCCTCTTGGCCATCACCGTCACCAGGTGCGCCCGGTACTCGGCTCCGGCCGCAGTATCCGACAGCAGCCCGTGGCTCGACACCCCCATCCCGGCGACGGCCTCGGCGCTGAACGAGTCCCCCAGCGCGGCTTCCATCTCCGCCATCCGGAACACGCCGTCGCCCGACGCGCCCGTCACGGCCACCCGCACCCCGGCCGCCCCGTCCGCGACCATCACGCCGGCAACCGCGTACTTGGACGCGGGGTTGGCGAACTTCGCGTAGGCGGCGCGGGCCGGCACGGGGAACCGCACGGCGGTGATGATCTCGTCGTCCTCCAGCGCGGTCATGAACATGCCCTGGAAGTAGTCGTCCGCGCCGATCTCGCGCCGGTCGGTCACGATCGTGGCACCCAGGGCCACACACGCAGCCGGGTAGTCCGCGGCGGGGTCATTGTGCGCCAGTGAGCCCCCGATCGTGCCCGCGTTGCGGACCTGTGCGCCCCCGATCCCGTCGGCCATCGCCGCCAGCGCCGGAATCCGCCCCTGTACGGTTGCCGACCCGGCCACCTGCGCGTGGGTGCACATGGCCCCCACGGTCACCGAATCCCCATCGTCGCTGATCCCGTCCAGCCCGGCCACGCCCGCCAGCGACACCACATCGGTCGGCGCCGCCAGGTTGAGCTTCATGATCGGCAACAGGCTCTGCCCACCCGCGATCAGCGTTCCGCCCTCGGCGCCGCGAAGGGCCGCGAGCGCATCGTCCACCGATGTCGGTGCATGGTATGTGAAATCGTTCACGAGTCTCGTCTCCCGTTCTTTTCTAGCCCTTGGCCTGCTGGATCGCGTGCCACACCCGCTGCGAGGTGGCCGGCATCGTCATGTCGTTGACCCCGAGCGGGCGCAGCGCGTCGATCACCGCGTTGATCACCGCCGGGGGAACCCCGATCGACCCCACCTCGCCGACTCCCTTGGCGCCGAGAGGGTTGTGGGTGCAGAGCGTCGTGTTGTGGTTGATGCTGAAGTTCGGCAGGTCGGCCGCGCGGGGCATCGTGTAGTTCATGTACGACCCCGTCTCCAGCTGACCGTCCTCCTGGTAGCGGCAGTCCTCCATGAGCGCCTGCCCGATCCCGTGCGCGAGTCCGCCGTGCAGCTGGCCGGCCACGATCATCGGGTTGATGATGCGCCCGACATCGTCGGACCCGGTCACCGCGACCAGGTCCACCTCGCCCGTCTCCGGGTCCACCTCGACCTCGGCCACGTGCGTGCCCGCCGGGAAGGTGAAGTTGAGCGGATCGTAGAACGCGGTCTCCTCCAGCCCCGGCTCGAGCCCCTCGGGGTAGTTGTGCGGCACGTACGCCGTCAGCGCGACCTCGCCGATCGACTTCGACCGGTCCGTCCCGGCCACCGTAAAGGACCCGTTCTCGAACTCGATGTCCTCGACCGAAGCCTCCAGCAGGTGCGCGGCGATCTTCTTGCCCTTCTCGATGACCTTTTCGACGGCCAGGTAGATCGCGGTCCCGCCCACCGCCAGCGAGCGCGAACCGTACGTCCCCATCCCGAAGGGGATCCTGGCCGTGTCCCCGTGCACCACGTCCACCGCGTCGAAATCGACCCCGAGCATGTCGGAGACGATCTGCGCGAACGTCGTCTCGTGCCCCTGACCGTGGCTGTGCGTCCCGGTGAAGACCGAGACCGAGCCCGTCGGGTGCACCCGCACGCTCCCCGACTCGTAGAGCCCCGCGCGCGCGCCCAGCGAACCCACCACCGCCGACGGCGCGATCCCGCACGCCTCGATGAAGGTGGAGATCCCGATCCCGCGCAGCTTGCCCCGCGCCGCCGACTCCGCACGCCGCCCCTCGAAGCCCGCCCAATCCGACGCCTCGAGCGCCAGGTCCAGGGTGGCGTCGTAGTCGCCCTGGTCGTACTGCAGCGCGACCGGCGTCTGGTACGGGAACTCGCGGATGAAGTTCTTGCGGCGGATCTCCACCCGGTCCATCCCGAGTTCCACCGCCGCCTTGTCGACCAGCCGCTCCAGCAGGTAGGTCGCCTCGGGCCGTCCCGCGCCGCGGAGCGCGTCGACCGGCACCGTGTTGGTGAAGAACGACTTGACCTCGCAGTAGACCGCCGGCGTCGTGTACGGTCCCGCGAAGAGAATGCCGTACAGGTACGTCGGAACGCAGGTCGCGAAAGTCGAGAGGTACGCGCCCAGGTTGCACCTGGTCGAGACGTGCAGTCCCAGGAAGTGACCGTCCGCGTCGAGCGCGAGCTTCGCCGTGCTGATGTGGTCGCGGCCGTGCGTGTCCGACTTGAAGGCGTCGATGCGCTCGCAGGTCCACTTGACCGGCCGGCCGAGCTGCCCGGCGGTCCAGGTCAGGATCGCCTCTTCCGCGTAGTGGGGGATCTTCGAGCCGAAGCCGCCGCCCACGTCCGGCGCCACGATCCGCAGCTTGTGCTCCGGCAGGCCGAGGACGAAGGCGCCCAGCAGCAGCCGGGTCAGGTGGGGGTTCTGGCTCGTTGTGTACAGTGTGTATTCGCCGGTGGCCGGGTCGTAGTTGGCGATCGCGGCCCGCGGCTCGATCGCGTTGGGGATGAGCCGGTTGTTGACGACGTCGATCGAGACGACGTGGTCGGCGGCGTCGAAGGCCGCGTCGGTGGCCGCCCTGTCCCCGACCTCCCAGTCGTAGCAGACGTTGCCGGGCGCCTCGTCGTGGACCTGCGCCGCGCCGTCGGCCTCGGCGGCTTCGATCGACGCCACCGCCGGAAGCTCCTCACGCTCCACATCGATCAGGTTGGCGGCCGCCTTGGCCTGCTCCCTGGTCTCGGCCACCACGATCGCGACACAGTCGCCCACGTAGCGGACCTTGCCCAGCGCGAGGGCCGGATGCGCGGGCTCGACCATCGGCGAGCCGTCCTTGCTGTGGATCAGCCACCCCGTCGGGATGCCGCCCACGTCCTCCATGTCCTTGCCCGTGAAGACCGCGTGCACGCCGGGTGCCGCCTTCGCGGCGTCGGTATGGACCGTCCCGATCTTCGCGTGCGCCATCCCCGAGCGCAGGATGTACCCGTACAGCTGCCCGGGCAGATTGATGTCGTCGGTGTAGCGCCCGCGCCCCGTCAGGAAGCGCGTGTCTTCCTTCCGCTTGACGGAGGCTCCGATTCCCGTGCCGTTGCCGCTCATGACCCACCTCCCATTGCCCGCGCCCCGGCCTGGACGGCCTTGACGATGTTGTGGTAGCCGGTGCAGCGGCAGAGGTTCCCCTCCAGCCACTCGCGGACCTCGTGTTCGCTGGGGTCCGCATTCCGGTTCGCCAGATCCACCGCGCTCAACACCATCCCGGGCGTGCAGAACCCGCACTGGAGCCCGTGATGCTCGCGGAAAGCCTCCTGCATGGGGTGCAGGTCGGCGCCGTTGGCGAGACCCTCGATCGTGGTGACGTCCGCACCGTCCGCCTGGACCGCCAGACAGGTGCAACTCTTGACGGAACTGCCGTTGACGTGGACCACGCACGCGCCGCACTGGCTCGTGTCGCAGCCGACGTGGGTGCCGGTCAGATCGAGATGTTCACGCAGGAAATCGACGAGGAGCGTTCGCCCCTCGACCGTTCCCGAGCGCTCCATCCCGTTCACGGTCATGGTGACGGTTGGCATGGGCGTCTCCCGGGTGTGTGGGGGTGTGTGTCGGGGAGGACAGAATGGGGAGGGGTGGGCGGGGACGCAAGCGGGGGTTCGGCCGACCGGCAACTGCTCCGGGGGACCATCCCGTTCAACGCGGGTTGCCAGGTTGGTGCCTTGGTGCGAACATGTCATGATGACTTGGTGCTACGACCAACCACCAAAGGACTCGCCGAATGCCACGCCTGACCATACGCCTGACCGATCGGACACACCGCGCGCTGAAGGAGGCGGCGGCGCGGCAGGGCCGTTCGATGGGCGCGCTCATTGAAGAGAGCCTGGAATTGAGAGGGATCCTTCCCACGGATACCGCGCGGGAGATCGTCGCCCGGGCGCGTTCGAACGCCGGACTGAGCGACGACGATGCGATGGCCATCGCAGTGCGCGAGACCCGGTCCCACCGGGCCGGGAAGCACGATTGACCCGGCCGGTTCTGGTTGTGGACACCAACGTAGTCGTGTCCGGGACCATCGGCTCCGACCCGGCAAGTCCCCCAGCGCGGATTCTCGACGCGATGCTCGACGGACGTCTTGTCTATCTCATGTCCGGCGACCTCTTCACCGAGTACTCGGAGGTTCTGCACCGTCCGGCCGTTTCGCGGCTTCACCGGCTATCCGACGACGAGGTCGCCCGATTGCTGACAGTCGTCGCCGCGAACGCCATGTGGCGCCAGACCACCACCGCAGCCCCCGCTCCGGATGTCGGCGACAACCACCTTTGGGCGCTTCTCGCAAGCTGGCCCGAGAGCCGTCTGGTTACGGGCGATCGGCGCCTCCTGGACAATCCTCCCCGTCTCGGAGCGGTACTGACTCCCCGCGAGGCCAGCGGCTTGATCGCATTGACTTGATCGTACGGTTCGCATAGCCCCGAGGGTGGTCCGGAGGGAGCGAGAGCGAAGCCGTCAGCGGGGGAAATCACGCACCGGACGCGCCGGAGCGGGCCCCATGCCCAGCCGCGCGTGCCAATAGGCCCACGAGCGCGCATCGAAGATCCCGGGGAGCGCTTCCCGCAGGGCCCGGCGAAAGTCATCGTCGTCGTAGCACTGGCGCGCCACCGTGAGGTCGTCGGCGGTGCCGTACACCATGAGGTAGTTGAGGAAGAAGATGTCGTTGGCGAGCGTGGTCGCCGGGGGTTTGAACCAGACCATGCGCTTGGCGACCGCCAGCAGTTCCGGGGAGTGGGGCGGGTCCATTGTGTCTCCTGGGTCGGCTTCCGGGGCACACCCTGTAATCTATGCCCGGAAGGCTGCCGGTGCGCGGGGAGAATCGTCACCCAAGAGCGGTTCTCCGCAGACGGCGGGGACGGACCGCCTCGGTCGCCGACTTGGTCACTGACCAAGCTGTTGCGCCCCGTCGGCTACTTGGTCACTCTTCAACCGAGCGCATAATGCCAACAGACACCAGCGGACCCGAGGGATATGAATCACGAGGAGACTTCAGATCGCGCGGACCGGCACGGGTGCCCGGACGCCGAGAGCGGCGGGGAGCGCTTCGCGCAGGACGACGCTGCGGACCAGTACGACGGCGGGGTCCTGGAGGAGCTGGAGGCGCACCAATTCTTCCATCCTCCGTCGGTGCGCTGGTACCGGTCGCTCTTCTCCGGCCGCAACCCCGGCGAGGGGCAGGACCTCGGCGATGTGGAGTTCCTGCACGAGAGGGGATTGGTTGTCGAGTGCGGCGACCGGTTGGCGCCGACGCGTGCGGCGGTACTCGTCTTCGGCAGGCCGCGGTACGTTCTGCAGGCGCTGCCCCGCCCGGTCATCGACTGCCAGTTCATCGGCGCCAACCATGACGAGGGGCCGCCCGAACGCCACTGGACCGACCGCATCGTCGTCGAGGAGAACCTGCTTCAGGCCTGGCTGACAGTTGCCGAACGCTACATGCGGCATGCGAAGCGCCCGTTCAGCATCGACATGCGGACCATGCGCCGCGACGACGATCCGCCCGGCTACGCGTCCTTCCGGGAAGCTTTCATCAACCAGCTGATCCATGAGGACTACGGCGACCGCGGGCGCACGGCCTTCATCCGCTTGTATCGCGACCGGACGGTGTTCTGGAACCCGGGGGATGCCGGTGCGCCGACCAGCGAGCTGCTCGACCGGACGGCGAAGGAGGTGCGCAACCCGTTGATCGCGGCAGCGTTCCGCGGCATCTGCCTCGCCAAGCAGGCGGGCACCGGAATGCGGGCCATCTTCGAGAGCTGGCAGCGTCTCGGCCACGCCCCTCCCGTGATCCGCAGCGACGAGGCCCGCAGCGAGTTCGAGTTGACGCTGGTGGGGGAGGGGGCGCCGGGCGAGGAGCGGCGGCCGACGGTGCGGACGGGTGCGGAACTGGCCGAGGATCGCGGCGGCGACGACCGTCCCGTGGACCCGCCGCGTACGGAAATGGACAGTGACCATGGTGACCAAGTACGTGGCGACATGGGCAGTGACCATGTATCGGTGCGGCTGACCGCTCGCCAGCGCGACATCGTGGCGGCGTGCGACGTTCCGCGAAGCCTGGCCGAGCTCATGGAGCGCGCGGGCGTTTCCCATCGCTCCCACTTTCGCCGGAAGCATCTGAAGCCGCTGCTGGACGCCGGGCTGGTCCGCATGACGAATCCCGGCAATCCGAGGGCGCCGAACCAGAAGTACGTGCTTACCGATGCGGGGGCGGTGGTGAGGGGGAGATGGGTGGGGGAGTGAGGCGCTTCGTGACGTCGCTTGACTTCCTGCCGCCGTCGGCGGAAGTGTATGTTGCAGGTCTTCCCGACTTCCCCTCGATCCTCTGCTTACGAGACGATGCCCGACTACGACCACACTCCGCTGGAGCGCCGGGACGCGGCGGTGAGCAATCCCGAATCGGTCCAGTGGTGACGGCCAAGAGGCGCCAGGGATGACCGCGGAGAGAACGGATCGGTTCGACCGCCTGGTTAAGCTTCTCAAGGAGCTCTTCCAGCTGGACAAGCCGGATCTCGACTTCGGGTTCTACCGAATCATGCACGCCAAGGAGGCGGAGGTGACTCAGTTTCTGGAGGTCGACCTTCTCCCCCAAGTGAAACGCGCGTTCCAGAAGTATCGCTCGGCGGATCAAGCCACGCTGGAGCAACAGTTGGGAGAGGCCGAGCGGGACGCGCGTGGGCTGGGAGTCGACCCGGACGCAGCGCCCAAGGTCAAGGAGCTTCGCGAGGCGATCGACGCGGGCACCGATGTGGACGCACTCGAGGCCGATGTCTACGACCACCTCTACCGCTTCTTCCGTCGTTACTACAGCGAAGGCGACTTCATCAGCCAGCGCGTCTACAAGGACGGCGTGTACGCGATTCCCTACCAGGGCGAGGAGGTCAAGCTCCACTGGGCCAACGCCGACCAGTACTACATCAAGACGACCGAATACCTGAAGGACTACTCGTTCCGGCTCCGCCCGGAGGCCGAGAGCGATCCGATGCGGGTCCACTTCCGGCTTGCGGATGCCGCCGAGGGCGAGCACGGCAACATCAAGGCGGCGGACGAGAAGGCCCGCCGGTTCGTCTTGTCGGCCGAGGATTTCGTTGCGGAGGAGGAGGGGCCGGATGGGGTGCGCGGACTGGTGATCCGGTTCGAGTATCGGGCTGCGACGCTCGGCGACTGGCCAAAGGAGAAGCGGAAGGGAAAGAAGAGGCCGCCACAGCAAAAGGACCTGAACGAAGCGGCGGCGTCCACCTTGCTGGATGCGAACGACCTCTCGCTGGATCGCTGGATGAACGAGCTTGCCGTCACCCATGTCAAGGCGGACGGCACCCAGGCTGCCTTCTCCCGTCTGCGCAGCCATCTGGACCGCTACACCGCCCGGAACACCTACGACTACTTCATCCACAAGGACCTGGGCGGGTTCCTCTGGCGAGAGCTTGACTTCTACGTCAAGAACGAGGTCATGCGCCTCGACGACATCGAGCACGAGAGAGCGCCGCCCGTGGAGGAATGGCTCTCGAAGATCAAGGTCATCCGCACAATCGCCCACAAGATCATCGACTTCCTGGCCCAGCTGGAAGGATTCCAGAAGAAGCTGTGGCTCAAGAAGAAGTTCGTGGTGGAGACATCCTACTGCGTCGCGGTGCAGTTCATTCCCAAGGTGTTCCACGCCGAGATAGTCGCGAATCGCGCCCAGCACGACGAGTGGGTAGATCTGCACGGGATCGACGAACTCGCCGGTGACTTGGCCCGAGCCGGGTACAGTGACCCGCTGACGACCGAGTTCCTGCGGGCACATCCTACGTTGATGGTGGACACGCGGCACTTCAGCGCGGATTTCACGGAGCGGCTGCTGGAAGCGCTCGGCACCGATGGGAGTCTCGACGAGGTGACCGACGGGGTGCTCTTCCACAGCGAGAACTTCCAAGCGCTACGGTTGATGGAGCGACGTTATCGGGGTCGTGTGGACTGCGTGTATATCGATCCGCCGTATAACACGGACGCCTCACCGATCCTATACAAGAACAACTACCAGCACTCGTGTTGGGCAACCCTGATGGCGGATCGTTTTGAGCTCTCGATATCGTATATGACAACGAACGGCGTATTGGGTTGTGCGATCGACGAGAACGAACTGAAGAACCTTTTGGGTATCATTGAGCAGTGTATGCCGCAACGCGATATCCAGATCATCGCGGTTAATCACTATCCCGGGTCGGGCTCAGGACGAGGCAACGTATCCAATACACACGAATACTACATCGTAGCTGTGCCAGGCGGGCAGAATGTTCTAGTGGGCGCAAAGAGACCGGGTGGGCATAGGGAACGCAACTTCAGGCGAAGCGGGCAGGGCGAGAACAATTTCAGATGGGGACGGCCCAACAGCTTTTTTGCCATTCTCGTAGATTCCGTTTTGTGGGAGATCAAAGGCATGGAGAAGGCTGTACCACTTCATGCGGACTACCCGAAGGGGAGCACGCAAGAGGGTTGGCTGCGGGTCTATCCTATTGGTAGGGATGGTTCTGAGCGCGTATGGAGCCGCAACTACGAGTCAGCGCGCAGACTCTGGCAGACAGATGCCCTGAAGTGTTCCCGTAACGGTACGATCATCCACGTGATTGAAGACACAGGACGGAAAGTCCTGACAAGTGCGTGGCTTGACAAGAAGTTCAATGCTGTCGTCCATGGTACCAATCTGCTCTCCGACATCTTGGGTCGGAGCGGTGCGTTTTCCTATCCGAAATCGTTATATACGGTCAAGACAGCGCTTGACGCCGTGTTCGGCGAGCATCGTTGCGGGAGCGTACTGGACTACTTCGCGGGTTCGGGCACGACGGCTCACGCTGTGATCGAGATGAACCGGGAAGATGATGGAGACCGGAGCTTTGTCTTAGTCGAAATGGCCCACTACTTCGACACGGTTCTTCTCCCCCGAGTAAAGAAGGTCACCTTCTCGCCCGAATGGAGGAACGGACGCCCGACGCGCACCGCCACACCCGAAGAAGCCGAGCGCAGCCCCCGGATCGTCAAGATCGTCCGGCTTGAGTCCTATGAGGATACGCTGAACAACCTCGTTGTCCGCCGTCCGGAGCAGGTCCAGCTCCTCCTTGACGAGAACATTGACGGTGGTCCGAACGCCGCTCGCGAGGACTACATCATCCGCTACATGCTGGATGTCGAGACCGGGGATAGTTCTTCACTGTTAGACCTGTCCGCCTTCCTCGATCCGTTCGCCTACCGCCTCAAGGTCAAGCGCCCGGGGTCTGACGAGAGCCGCGAGGTCGCGGTTGACCTCGTGGAGACCTTCAACTGGTTGCTGGGCCTTCGCGTGCGCCGGATGTCCGCAGCGAGGCGGTACGACGCCGAGTTCGGCAATGCCGGACAGAGTCACTCGACGTCCACCGTCGCTCTGAAGGAGACGCCCGACGGCCCTTGGTGGTTCCGCACTGTCGAAGGCATGCTTCCGGACGACCGCCGGGCCCTCGTCATCTGGCGCAACCGCCCCGGCGGCGACGAGCCCGACGGAATCGAGCGCGACAACGCGGTCCTGGACGCGTGGTTCAAGCAGTCCGGACACGATGCCCGCCAAGCCGACTTCGACCTGATCTACGCCAACGGCGACCACAACCTTGACAGCCTCAAGGAGACCGATCAGACCTGGACCGGCCTCACGATCGAGGACCACTTCAAGCGACTCATGTTCGAGGACGCGGAGGGAGATGCGGGAGCGTGGTGATCCTCGACGACGACGAGATCGGTGACCTTGTCGGCGTGCCCAAGACACTGGCTCCAGGCCACGTGAACTGGCCTTCCAGAGGCAAGGAATGACCACACCCCCGATGGACCAGATTGTCGCGTCATTCCGCGAGAGGGTCTGCGGACAGATCGACCTCAAGCCGGAGGGCGTGGAACGCTATGTCGTCTCCAACCCCTTCGTCCACGACGACGGGGACTGCCTGGAGATCGTGCTGAGGCGTGACGGGGACCAGTGGGCCCTCGTGGACGAGGGGTGCACCTTCATGCGCCTCACCTACGATATCGACGAGGCCGCGCTCCACAGGGGAACGCGTCAGAAGATCATCGCAAACACTCTTGGGATGTTCGGCGTGGAGGATCGGGACGGACAGCTGGTGCTGCCGGTGCCGGACGATCGCTTCGGAGACGCCCTCTTCACGTTCGTCCAGGCGATTCTCAGGATTAGCGATGTCTCCTACCTGTCGCGCGAGCAGGTCAGGTCCACATTCCGGGAAGACCTACGCGCCTTCCTTTCCGATTCGGTTGCCAAGGACCGGCTGACCTTCGACTGGCAGGACGACGACTGCGATCCGAAGGGGATCTACCGCGCCGACTGCCGGATCGAGTATCCCCGGACGCCGCTCTTCGTCTTCGGACTCGCCACCGACGGAAGGACACGGGACGCCACCATCACCCTTCTCCAGTATGAGAAGTGGGGGCTCCCCTTCCGCTCGCTGGTGATTTTCGAGGATCAGCAGCAGATCGGGCGCAACGTGCTGGCACGGCTCACGGACGTGTCCGACCGCCAGTATTCCAGCCTGGGCGGCAACAAGAATCGGATCCGTCGCTTCCTGGCGGACGGGCATGCTGCGTAACGGCCGGCCCTGCCGTGGGTCCGGACGATGACTCCCGGCACCCGACGTGCGAAGATGAAGCTCCCCCTTGCCGGCAAGCTGGTTCTCGCCCGGTGGGTGATCCGCGAACTTGGTCTGGACAGCTTCGCCGACCTCGCCAAGCAGCTCGGCGCCGAGCCCCGGGAAGGTCTCGACGAGAGCAACGTGCACTGGTTCCACCACGAGCTCTGTGGGATTCCGCGGGAGCAGCGTCCCCGGCTGCCGGACGACGCGCTGCTCGCCCATGACCAGGCTATCGTGTCCGTCACGCGGCGCCTTAACGAGAGCCGTCTGCGGCACGGCAAGCGTCCCATCCAGTGGAAGTACTTCCAGTACCTGTCACTTCTCTTCACCGAGATCTATCTGGAGCGGTACTTCACGGACCCCGAGGCACTGCGGGCCTCGCTCAACGGCGTAATCCGCAGCTACAACGACGCGCTCCCCGCCGGCCACGCATCCGACCGGCTGGAATCGCTCCCAATCGGTCCGGACCCCCGCGGCCAGCTCAACAAGCTCGCCTTCTGGATGGCGACGGGCAGCGGCAAGACCCTGCTCATGCACGCGCACATCCTCCGTTACGAGGAGCTGGCTCGCAAGCACGGGCAGGCGGACCACCTGAACCGCACCCTCCTCCTCACCCCCAACGAAGGACTCTCGCGCCAGCACCTCGAAGAGTTCGAGATCGCGGGGATCACCGCCAGTATCTTTTCCAAGGACGGAGGCGACCTCTTCCAACGAGGAGGGGTCGAGATTCTTGACGTCCACAAGCTCGCCGACGACATGGGCGACAAGACCGTCGCGGTCTCCGCGCTTGAGGGACCGAACCTGGTTCTGATCGACGAAGGGCACCGGGGTACATCGTCCGGTAAAGCGGGCGTGTGGATGGGCTACCGCAACCAGCTCTGCGAGGGAGGCTTCTCCTTCGAGTACTCTGCCACCTTCGGGCAGGCGATCAAGGGCGACCGCGAGCTGACCAACGAGTACGCGCGCAGCACCCTCGTGGACTATTCCTACCGCTGGTTCCACCGCGACGGCTTCGGCAAGGACTACCGCATCGTCAACATGAACGAAGACGCCGTCGAGTGGCGTACCCGCTACCTGACAGCCGCCTTGCTGACTTTCTTCCAGCAGCAGTGGATCTACGTGAGGCACGGCAGCGCCTTTCGCCCCTACAACGTCGAGCCCCCGCTCTGGGTGTTCGTGGGAAGCAAGGTGACGAAGAGTCTGTCCGTGAAGGACGCGTCGGACGTCGTGGAGATCCTCCGGTTCCTGGCTGGCTACCTGTCCGAAAGGGACGCCAGTGTTGAGCGCATTGACCGCATATTGCACGACGACAAGCGTGTCGAGCACGACCAACTGCGACTGCCGGGAGACTTCAACCCACTGATCGAGGCGGGTCTGGACGCCGGGCAGCTCTATCGCGAGAGCCTCGCCACGACCTTCAACGCCCCGTCGGGCGGCACGCTCCGAGTCGAGCGCCTCAAGGGGTCCGCCGGGGAGCTGGCGCTGCGGGTGGGCGAGACGAACGAGCCGTTCGGCGTCGTGAACGTGGGCGATCCCGCCAAGCTCGCGAAGAAGTGCGAGGAGGCCGGACTGATCGTGCACGAGCGCGAGTTCGCCGGTTCCGTGTTCCACAGAGTCAACGAACCGGATTCGCGGATCAATGTGGTGGTCGGCGCGAAGAAGTTCACCGAGGGCTGGAACAGCTGGCGCGTGAGTTCGATGGGACTGATGAACGTCGGCAAGAGCGAAGGGTCGCAGATCATCCAGCTGTTCGGCCGCGGCGTGCGCCTCAAGGGGCTGGGCATGAGCTTGAAGCGCAGTTCGGCGGATCGATCGGCAGGCGCAGAGCGTCGACCGACCCACCTTGACCGCCTCGAAACACTCCACGTTTTCGGAGTCAAGGCTGGCTACATGGCGCAGTTCAGGGATTTCCTCAAGGAGGAAGGACTGGCCGTCGATCCTGTCGAGGAGTTCATTCCGATCAATGTCCCGGATCTCCCGTCCGGTCTCAAGGTGATCCGTGTGGCGGAGTCGGTGGCCGGCGGTGATCCGGCCGGAGCATTTCGGCGATCGGGTCCGCGTTTCGCCCTACGGACGCCGTGGGACCAGAAATTGTCCGAAGCGGTGCGAAGCCGACTCGTCACGCCGCGGGTACCGCTGGACTGGCGTCCAAGAGTTCAGACGATCCGGTCGGAGGAGGAGGAAGGGTGGGGCGACGACCAGACGGACCAAAACGAGGAGAAGCTTCTTCCCCGTCATCTGGCCTTGTTCGACGAGGACGCGCTTTGCCTGTCGCTGCAGCGGTTCAAGAGGGAGCGAGGATGGCACGGCCTCGCCATCGCCAAATCGGTTGTGAACGAACTCCTGCGCGTCGGCGACTGGTACAGGTTGCTCATTCCCGCAGATGAACTGCGCTTCGACAGCTTGCGGAAGGCGCGGATGTGGCAGGACATCGCGCTCGCGCTGCTCAAGAAATACGTGACGCGGTATTGGGGAGCCCGCCGCCAGGCCTGGGAAGCCGATCACTTGGAGTACAGCGATCTAAAGCTGGACCACGGCAACTTCCCTCGTGTGATGCGGGATGGTGGGGAGGTCAAGGGCTACCAAATCGTCATCGCCGCCGACCAAACTGACGCCAAGGAGCTGCGGGATTGGATCGACGAGGTCCGCCAGGTGATCGAGTCGGGAGACGGGTCGCTGCCCCCGAAGCCTGTCACGCAGCAACTTGCGCTTGACGCCGTCGCTCTGGACCACCATCTCTACTCGCCGCTCCTGGTTACGGTCCACGAACAGGCCGTTACCGTTTCCCCGCCGGGACTGAATCACGGCGAGCATCAGTTCGTAGAGGACTTCCGAGCCCACTGCGAGCGAGTCCGGCCCGAGGGACAACGGCTGCATCTGCTGCGCAACATGAGCCGTGGACACGGGATCGGCTTCTTCGAAGCGAACAACTTCCATCCCGACTTCATTCTGTGGGCGGTGTCCGGTGACCGGCAGCACATCGCGTTCATCGATCCGAAGAGCATCGCCTGGATGGAGGCCGACGACCCCAAGGTGCGGCTCGCGACACAGATCAAGGAGATCGAGAAGCGCCTCGGCGACCCCAATGTCCGGCTGGACTCGTTCATCGTGTCGGTCACGCCGTTCGAGAAAAAAGAGCGGTCATGGAAAATGTCAAAGGCCGAGATGGCGGAGCGGCATGTCTTCTTCATAGAGGACCGTGCGACCTACGTTGGAGAGATGCTCAGGCGGATGGGGGTCAACTCCGGCTGACGAGCCACACATAGCACCACGGCGACGGAGAATACCATCGGGCTGAGCCGTTGTCCCGACTATGCCGAGGGGCTGACGGGGCGCGACTGCGATTGGCGCAGCAGTGACAAGTCGTTCCGGGCGAATTGGGGATCGACGTTGTTCCTGAGAGTCCAGACGAGCCGCCTGTGACACTTGCGGATTCTCTTCCCGCTGCCGCAGGGACAGGGATCGGATGCCTTTGGATGACCGTGAGATGCCAACACGATCAGGAACCGCTCGATCGTGGCGACGCTCGGTGAGCCCAGTTCGGAAAGGGTGTCGCTGAAACTCTCGACGATGCCAGCGGCGTCGTGCGATCGCTCCTGGCCGGGTGGCCACTGACCGTGGGTCTGGTAGTAGGCTTGCCGCGCGAAGTACGGTACGACGAAGCACGTAAGGAAGTCCGTCAAGTTCGATCCCCGCGGCCAGTGAAGACGGTATTCCGAAGACACACAGAGGCATGCTACTCCCGACTCCATCACATGCCGATCCGCGGTCCAGGGGATTTCCTCCTTTCGGCATACCAACCGGGGGATTCCCTCGGGATAGTCGTCCGGTATCCGGAGGTCAACGGTGAAGCCGATACCTGAATCGAGCCAAAGTGTCCCGGTGACCGTGGCTGGCTCGGCGGATGTGTCGAGTGTGAGCGTGGGAAACGCCGCCACGAGTCGCTCGCGCTCACGGCTGGCGGTTCCTTCGTTCATGATATGATGTCTTCACTGTAGCAGTACGACTTCGGGGCGGAGACCACGGCAGGGGCGGCCACTCCCGCGGCCGTGCGTCTCTTCTCTTCCGTCTCAGCGTCCTCAATTCGCTGGTCGAAGAAGTCCGTGCTGAGGACTGTCTTCCAGGCCTTGAGAGCCTCCGACAACATGCAGTTCGGGCGGTCGAGCGTGGCGAAAGTCTCCACTGCCCAACCGAGCAACTCGCGGAGCTTCTCGGTCCGGTGCTTGGTGTCGTCATCGATCAGCCATTCTCCAGACACAACGGGATGCGCCACCATCAGATTGTTCTCGAGTCGACGGTGGACGGCCTCGATGAGCTTCCGCAGTTCGATGTCGAGGCGCCCGTCGGACGACTGATAGCATTCCTGGACCAGCACCGTGAGTACGAAGCCGCTGGGCAGCGTTGTGTACGAGGGCCGGTTCTTGCAGATGGACTTGAGCAGTCGAATCAGTTCGCGAGAGTGCTCCATGCCACCCGCCTTCTTTGCCTTGACCCACTCCCGGAACCATCCGTTCACGCCTTCCGGGTCCGAGTCCTTCCAGTCGACACTGGCCAATTCGTACTTGTCGTTGCCGATCCAATCTGTCGTCGACCGGTAGACAGGGATGTCCACGTGCGGTCCATCGTCATAGTACACCCGGACGCAGTTGGTCTTGATCTCCGGATCAGTCTTGAAGGAGCCGTCATCCACAGCATCGCGGACCATCTTGCGAGCATCCAGGGCCGTCTTCGAAGCGCCCTTTGGCCCGATCAGGGACTTCGCTGTGAAGACCACGCCGTCGTCGATGTCGTACGCGCTCTCCGGTTCCTGGATGACGGTTCCCATCGCGTACGATCCCTGGATCACCGACTTTACGGGTGCTGGGTCCTCGTTTTTCGTGAGGCCGCGTCGAAGGCGCTTGCGGTTCGCGTCCCTGCGGTCGCGCAGCTTCTTCTTCTGGTCCTCCGTGAGCCTGACGCGCTCGTCGTGGTAGGCCCGAATGTCGTTATCGCAGTTTTTCATGTTTCTCACCTTCTGGTTCGGGGTGGTTGTCGGTCTCCGGCATCCGTGCGAAGACCTGCTTGAGAATGGTCCCCCGGCGATCGTCGCTCTGGGTCCATCGATATGTCTCATGGGCGTCGGTGTTTCCCAACTGTCTCATCAGGTTCCGGGAATCACGGGATGTGGAATCGAGTTGGAGGAGGTGAGCCTGGTGGGGAGACGGTTTGGACTCAGCGCAACGCAGGATCTCCACTTGCTTTCCCAATGGTGCCAATTGTTCCGCGAGTAGGGTGGCGGCGTGGGTCGCGGCCCGGGCCTGGGTGTCCATGCCGAGCGTGAGCGGCAGAACACCCGCGCGCCAGGCAAGAATCCCGCGGGCGAGCCTGGGAGATGGATCGGCACCAACGGGGGCCGGGCACGTACCAACGGAGACAATGACGATCGGCTGGTCCGGTTTGGCAACGGCCAGCCCGTCAATCAGCCCCAGAAGTACCGGATTGTTGGCCCACAGCCCGCCGTCCGCGAACACCTGCCCTTCGATCCCGTCCTCAGTGATCGAGGCAAGCGGGAGATAGATCGGGGCCGCGCTGCTCGCGACGCAGGCGTCGACCACCGACAGGTCATCGTCCCGGTTCTTGGACGGGATATGGGGCGTCTTGAAGACCCTTGGGCTGTGCTGTAGCAGCCGCGTCGCCGAAATGGCGAGACCGATGCCGCGTCGTTCGTAGATCTGACCCAGCGTCATCGTGCCGAAGATGTTGCGAAGCGCGGACGCCAGTTCCCCGCTGTTACCCGCCGAGTGGCGGAGATGACGGACACCCCATGTCAGGAAACGTGCCCTGTCCCGCCACCGAAGCGACACTGGACCGGGGGGCATGGGACGTGGGAAGATCAGGGGACCGATCTGCTCGTAGAGGATTGCGACCTTGTCGATCGGGATTCCGGCCGCGATTCCGGCTGCGAGGATTGCCCCGGTACTTGTCCCCACGACCAGATCGAAGCCCTTTCCGATGTCGAGGGGGCCCGCCTGCTGTAGCTTGGCGAAGCGCTCGCCGAGCACCTTGAGGACAGTGGCGGAGTAGAGGCCGCGCATGCCGCCACCGTCCAGCGAGAGTACGTTGAGATTGTTCATGTCGTACAACGTACGCTAACATTGTCGGTTACGCAACCCGGGCTGGTGGTCAGACTCTACCCAAGCGACCGGAATCGCACTGAACTGGGCGGTGTGCTTGAGCTAAAGGGTTCCCTGGTCGTCCGAAGGGAAGAGACCTGCGAGCCTGATCCTCGCCACCGCCGGGTTCACGTCAAACACCTCCGCCACGCGGCGGGCGGCGGCCTCACGGTGGGTGGACGGAAGCACGCGATTGCCGAACAGCCCTTGTTCCTCGGTGAGCGATTCCACGCCCTTCTCAACGAGCTCCCGGGGTAGGAGGAGTCCTCCGATAGCCTGGTTGGCTTGCCACTCCCACCATTTGCCGTGGTAGCTCGTGCCAGTCGCTCCGATGTCATCCTCACGACAAAGGATGCGTCGCTTCTCGTAATCGAAGCAGTCATCCAACAGGGGATGTCGGAGCTCTCCCTGCGCGAACAAGGGTCCATGCAGGAGACCGTGGCCAGCCTCGTGGGCCCAGGTGGAGCGAGCCCGACGCTCACCTACTCGCCCGTCAGCGGACAGTGATCTGGATACCGTGATTTCCTCAAGGCTACCATCGCGCCTGAACGCGGCGGCTCCCAATACGCCTGTCGGCAGGCTATCGTAGACCGCCCTGCAGTCGAACGCTTTCTCGACGAAGAGCTCGATTTCCACTGGGGCGCACGTCGTCGGCAGACATCCAGCCGACTTCAGGGCATCAGCGCAAATGCGCTCGATTTCGCCATCCTCGAAGTAGAGCCGCCGCCCGAATGGCTTTCCCGGTGCTGGCCTCTCCCTCATCGGTCGTTGCTCTCTGCCTCGGACTTCTTAAGCCGGTTGATCATTTCCTCCGGTGTGAGGCCCTTCCTGATCTGGTCCGTGGTCGTCCGGAGGGCAAGCCGCCACTCAGGATCATCCATGGAGAGCTTCCGCAAGGTCGTGATTGATTCGCGGTGGTCGTACTCCTTGAGGTGGGCAAGCTCAACCCGGAGTTCCTTGGCGATCGCCCGGAGAACACCTTCAGAGGGGAACCGGCGTCCCAGCTCGATGTCGGAGAGGAAGGGTGCCGATTTGCCAATTCGGGTAGCCAGCTGTCGCAGCGATAGATTTCGGTCGAGCCTTAGCTCCCTGATCCGTTCCCCGAAGGTCGTACCGTCCATGTCCGAATACTCCCGGTTCTGGTGGAAGGCGAGCCCTTCCTACCAAGGTAGGCGAAGCCATTACACAGGACTAGCCACGGCGGTCCCAGGTGTAGAACCGGATCGGTGGGCCGACGTACCTTCAGGTGCCGGGCTCCGGCCATCGAATGGGACGATCACGACTACTTAATCAGTCACATGGTCAGTGACCACGGCGGCACTTGGTCAGTGATCAAGTTGGAGGACCGATGCGGGGAATGGCGCTGTGGGGGAGGTGGGTGGTGGCGTGACTGGCTCGTGATGAATTGCTGTAACTACATTCTATATGTATAATGCAAGATGCAATTCGAGTGGGACGAGACCAAGAATCAGACGAACATCCGTAAGCACGGCATCGGGTTCGAGACGGCCATGCGCATCTTCGAGGGAACCGTCGTCACGTCGCCCGATCGTCGTGGGGACTACGGTGAGGAGCGACACATCAGCATTGGCCGGGTGGATCCCGGAGCGCTGATCGTGGTTGCCCACACCGAGCGCCGTGGGCGCATCCGTCTGATCTCGGCCCGTCCGGCGTCGCGCAAGGAAAGGAGAGTCTACCATGAGCGAACGCTACGATAGGCCCCTCACGCCCGAGCAGATTGCGGCCGTGAAGGACGAGAGCATCGACTTCAGCGACATACCCGAACTGGACGAGGGATTCTGGGAGCGGGCGGAACTCGTCGAGCCCGATCGCACCGACCAGATCACCATGCGCGTCAAACGCTCCGTGCTGGCTTATTTCAAGGCTCCGGGGAAGGGCTACCAGACGCGAATGAACCGCGTGCTGGAGAGTTACGTGCGGTATAGGACGGGGGAGTCGGCCGACACCGGGGAGGGCTCGGGACGCTGACAAGGATTCGGTGCGGTGTCGTGCCGTCGCTCTGCAGTCCATGTCGCTCCACCAGACGGAGTTGAGGGCGGCTTGGGACCGTGCCAGGCGCCAGGAGGCTCCAGGAAGGATCGCCCCGCTGGAGTAGCCCGGATCACTTGCGGTCCCGTTCCCAAACGCGACCTTGCTGGAGTCGTCATCTACCAGCCCTCCGACGCCGGAGCCCAAGCCGATGTCCCGCCCCACCCTGCCAGCCCCCCTCGCCGCCATCACCATCGCCGTCCTGCTCACGGCCCTCACCCCCACCCCCGCCCAACCCCAGGGCACGCGCTTCCTGCGTCAGCCCGACGTGAGTGCCACGCACATCGTGTTCACCCACGCCAACGACCTCTGGCTGACCGCACGGGACGGCGGCGACGCAATCCGCCTCACCAGCTCCGAAGGGGCCGAAACCGACGCCGCCTTCAGCCCCGACGGGCGCTGGATCGCCTTCACCGGCCAGTACGACGGCAACACCGACGTCTACCTCATGCCGGCCACCGGCGGCCAGCCCCGGCGCCTCACCTGGCACCCGTCCGCCGACGTCACCCAGGGCTGGACCCCCGACGGCGACATCCTCTTCCAGTCAGGGCGCGAAGCGGCGCCCACCCGGCTCTGGAAGTTCTACACCGTGTCACCATCCGGCGGGCTGCCGACTGCCCTCGCGCTCCCCCAGGCCTACCTGGGCGGCATGTCCGGCGACGGCGCCCGCATCGCCTACCAGGAGATTGGCTACTGGGACCCCGAGTGGCGCAACTACCGCGGCGGACAGGCGCAGCCGATCGGGATCGTCTCCACTGAAACCTGGGAGCGCACCACGCCCCCATGGGAGGGCGAGCGCCAGATGGATCCGGTTTGGATGGACGGCGTCGTCTACTACATGTCCGAGCGGGACTGGGCCGGCAACGTGTGGTCCTTCGATCCGGGCACCGCTACCGAACGCCAGCTGACGCACCACGCCGACTTCGACGTCAAGTCCCTCGGCGCGGGCGACGGGGTGGTCGTCTACGAGCAGGCCGGCTACCTGCACGAACTCGCCCCGGCCACCGGCGCCTCGCGCCAGCTCGTCATCAACGTGACGGGCGACATGAACTGGTCGCGTGCCAGGTGGGAGGCGGTCCCGGCCGGACAGCTGCGCGACGCCCGCCTCTCGCCCACCGGCAAGCGCGCGATCTTCGAATGGCGGGGCGAACTCTTCAGCGTGCCCGCCGACGAGGGCTCGTGGCGCAATCTGACCCGCACCCCCGGGGTCGCCGACCGGCATCCGGTGTGGTCGCCGGACGGGTCGCGGATCGCGTGGTTCAACGACGACGGCGACGAGTACGGGCTCGTGGTCGCGGATCAGGACGGGGCCAACCAGCGCCGCATCGAGATCGCCGAGCCGTCCTTCCATTTCCGCCCCGAGTGGTCGCCCGACGGCACCCGGCTCGCTTTCACCAACACCCACTACCAGGTGCTCGTGCTCGACCTGGAGTCGGGCGAGGTGGAGCACATCGACACCGACCGCTTCGCCCACCCGGAGCGCTCGATGAACCCCGTCTGGTCGCCGGACTCCCGCTGGCTCGCCTACGCCCGCCGGCTCGACAACCAGCTGCGCGCGATCTTCGTCCACGACACCGAATCGGGCGAGACGCACCAGTTCACCGACGGCATGTCCGACGCGATCTCGCCGGTCTGGGACGAGTCCGGCAAGTACCTCTACTTCCTGGCCTCCACCGACTACGGGCTCAACACCGGCTGGCTGGACATGACCTCGTACGACCGGCCGGTGACGCGCACGCTCTACCTCGCGCTGCTCAGCGCCGACGAGCCCTCGCCCTTCCTGCCGCGCAGCGATGAGGAGGAGGACGCGGGGGAGGAAAACGCGGACGCCTCCGACAGCGACGACCCCCCCGAAGTCACCATCGACTTCGACGGCCTGGCCGACCGCATCATCGACGCCCCCGGGATGGGGACGAACGACTACGCCGGGCTGGCCCCCGGTCCCGCCGGAACCGTCTTCGTTTTGGGCGGTGGCAGCGGTGCCCGCAAGTACTCCATCGAGGACCGCGACTCGGAGGACTTCCTCGAGCAGGGCGGCCGGGTCACCATCTCCCACGACCGCAGCAGCATGCTCTACTACAGCGGCGGCTGGCGCATCGTCGGCACCGGGCGTCCACCGTCGGGCGGCGATGGCCAGCTCAGCCTCGGCAACATGCGCGTCCGCGTCGAACCCACCGCCGAATACGCCCAGATGCTCCGCGACGGCTGGCGTTTCATGCGCGACTTCCTGTACGTCGACAACCAGCACGGCGCCCCGTGGGACGACGTCTGGGACTGGTACTCCGAGTGGCTCCCGGACGTCCGCCACCGCTCCGACTTCAACCACCTGCTCGACATGCTTTCGGGCGAGATCGCGGTCGGGCACTCCTACGTGCGCGGCGGCGACTACCCGGATCTGGAGAGCCCGCGCACCGGCCTCCTGGGCGCCGACCTGGAGGAGGTGGACGGGTTCTACCGCATCACCCGCATCTACGACGGGGGCGACTGGACCCCCGGTCTGGCCGGGCCGCTCTCCCACCCGGGGATGGACGTGCAGGAGGGCGACTATCTGCTCGCCGTCGACGGGGCCGACCTGCGCGCGCCCATCAACCCGTTCAGCCTCCTGGAGGGGACCGCCGGCCGCGTCATCACCCTGACCGTGGCGCCCTCCCCCTCCGCCGACGACGCCCGCGACATCCTCGTCCAGCCCACCGGCAGCGAAGGTGCGCTCCGCCAGTGGGCCTGGGTCGAGGCGAACCAGGCGCGCGTCGACGAGATGAGCGGAGGACGGCTCGCCTACGTCTGGCTCCCCAATACGGGCCAGGGCGGCTACCGCAACTTCAACCGCATGTACTACGCCCAGCAGGACCGCGAGGGGGCGGTCATCGACGAGCGCAACAACGGCGGCGGATCGGCGGCCGACTACATCGTCGACATGCTCGACCGCGAGCTCACCGGCTACTTCAACTCGCGCGCCGGCGACCGCAAGCCCTGGACCCAGCCGATGGCCGCCCTCTTCGGACCCAAGGTGATGGTGATCAACGAGCGCGCCGGGTCGGGGGGCGACCTGTTGCCGTATCTGTTTCGATTTCGGGAGATCGGCCCCTTGGTGGGGACCAAGACCTGGGGCGGGCTGGTCGGCACCTGGGACACGCCGCCACTGATTGACGGGGGTGGCTTCGTGGCGCCCCGCGGCGGCTTTTTCGACGTGAACGGGGAGTGGGCGGTCGAGGCCGAGGGCGTGGCCCCCGACATCGAGGTGCGCAACGATCCCGCCCCGGTGATCGCCGGGGGCGACCCGCAGCTGGAGGCGGCGGTGAGGGAGGCGCTGCGGCTGCTGGATGCCGGTGGAAGGGTCACCTTCGAGGACGAACCCCCGCCGCCGGTGCGGTGGCGGCGGCCGGGGCGCGGGCGATAGGGTCCATGAAGACGACAACACAACGAAAGGACCAATCATGAAACGCTGGGGACTGCTTCTTCTGCGGGTGACCACCGGCTGGCTGCTCGTCCTGTGGGGCATCGACAAGTTCCAGAACGTCGCGCACGGCCAGGCGGTCGCGGACACGTACTACTTCGGAATCGGGACCCAGGCGGCGGTGCAGCAGATCTTCGGCGGCATCGAGATCCTGCTGGGGGCGCTGGTCATCCTGGGTCTCTGGCGGCGCAGGGCCTACCCGGTGATGCTCGCGGTGCTGCTCTTCACGGCCATCGGAGTCTGGAAGTCCATCATCGACCCGTGGGGATGGTTCCTCGAGGGATCGAGCGCGCTCTTCTACCCGTCGGCGATCATCGCGGCGGGGGCCCTCCTGCTCTGGGGCACGATCGACGAGGACGAGATGGCACTGGATGCGAAGATGACATCATGATGCGGTGATGTTATGATGCTACCATCATGAGAACCACACTTACGCTCGATCCCGACATCTACCAGGTGGCCAGGAGCATGGCCCGGGAACGGGGAGAAAGCATGGGCACGGTTCTGTCCGCGCTGGCACGGGCAGGGTTGCGGCCCCGCGAGCACGCCGTGCGCGCCGACGGCTTCCCGGTCTTCGACGTTCCACCCGACGCGCCGCCGCTGACCTCCGAGATGGTCCGCGACGCCCTGGAGGACATCTGACGAAGCTCCTGGACGTCAACGTCCTCGTTGCGCTCGCGTGGCCG
>JAPOOQ010000499.1 GCA_026713345.1 Gemmatimonadota bacterium
AATATTCCCACGAACGCCATCGCGGTGCCGATGTCCGGCTGGAGAGCCACCAGCATGAGCGGCAACCCTACCAGAATTCCCGGTAGCAGCAGGTCCCGCAGGTACTGTGGGGGGGACTCGCGGCTGGCCAGCAGCTTGGCCACAACGAGCACGGTGGCCAGCTTGGCCGCCTCGGCCGGCTGAAAGCGAAAGCCGGGGATGGAAAGGAAGCTCCGCGTGCCTTCGGCGGTTCCGAAGCCCGTACCGATCACCAGCGTCGCCGCCAGCACCCCCACGGCAACGATGTAGACCGGCATCGCGGTCCAGTCGAACCATCGGACCGGAACCCTGGACACCGCCAACAGAACCACGATCGAGCCGCCGAGCACGATGCTCTGCCGGACCCACAGTCCCTGCGTGACCGGACTGGGGATGTTAAGCACTCCGGCGGAATAGATCATCGCGACGCCGAAGAGCGACAGAATGAGGACCGGAGCCAGGAAGGGAAGGTGCCCCAGCCAGGGAAGGAGCGGTTTCTTCACCGGCCCTCGCGGATGACCCAGGCCTGCGTGCTGCGCCCCGCGTTGTAGTACTCGATGAGCGTCTGGATGGTGTCGCGGGGGATCCCGTACTCGCCGCGCAGAAAGTAGTCGGCGGTCTTGGCGGCGAGTGGGGCGGCGACAGCCGAGCCGCTTCCGCCGTATTCCACGAGGGCGACGACGACGATCTCGGGAGTTGCGCCGAAGCGCCCCGCCATGCCCGTAAACCAGGCGTGGGTCTCCCGGCCGGGCCCGCTCTGTGCCGTACCTGTCTTTCCGAGCAGCTCGAAGTGCTCCAGCGACGACCCGTACGCCGTGCCACCCGGCCCCATCACCAACCGCATGCCCTCTCGAATCGCACCCAGACTCTCTTCGGAAATCTCGATGCGCCAGGCCGCCTCGGCGGGGGCTGACTGATACAGCGTGGGCGGCGGCGCGGAGCCGTCGCGGGCGAGCGCGACGACGAACTGGGCCATCTTGAGCGGCGACTGGTCATTCGGTCCCTGGCCGATCGCGAGGTTCAGCACTTCGCCTTCGGTCGCCCTCGCGCCGAACCGTCGCTCCCAGAACGAAACGTCTTCGGGGAAGGTGCCGGTCGCCTGGTTGGGCAGGTCGATATCGCACCGGTCACCGAATCCCATCCGGTTGGAGCGTTCCAGCAGCTGTTCCAGCCCGACCTTCAGGCCGGCCTGGTAGAAGAATACGTTGCAGGAATGCTGGATGGCCCCCGCGAGGGTCAGGGACCCGTGTCCCTCTTCCTCCCAGCAGCGGGCGACGCGGTTGCCGAACCGAAAACTGCCTGTACACGGCACCGGCATCCGTTCGGTGGGCGTGATCGCACCGGTCTCCAGGGCGATGGCGGCGGTCGCCAGCTTCCAGGGCGAGCCCGGGGGGTAGGTCCCCATCACGGCCCGGTGGTAGAGCGGCGTTGCGGGATCCCCGGCAAGCCGATTCCAATCGGCGGGATCGACCACTCCGGCGAAGACGTTCGGATCGTAGGCGGGAGACGAATAGAGGGCCAGCACGCCCCCGGTCTCGACATCCAGCACAACCACCGACCCGCTCTTCTCCTCCGGAAAGATGTGGTGAATCCACTCCATCAGCTCCAGGTCCACGTTGAGGTCGATGTCCGACCCCGACTCTTCCGTGAGCGTGCGGATGCCCCCGAACGACCCCACGATCCGCCCCGCGGCGTCCACCTCCACATAGCGGAGGCCGGGCGCGCCCTGGAGCAGCGCGTCGTATTGCGCCTCGATCCCGGACCGCCCGATGATCCGCCCGGGCTCCACGCCCTCGTGCTCCGGCGAACTCAGCTCCTCTTCGTTGATCTCCCCCACGCTGCCGACGATATGGGCCCCGATCCGGCCCGCCGGATACCGCCGCTTGGGACGGGTCTCGATCAGGAGCTGGGGGAACGCCGTCCGACGCTCCTCCATCGCCGCGACCTCATCGAAGGTCGCGTCCGTGGAGACGATCAGTGGCCTCGTATCCCGCTCGCGCACCTGCTCCTCCAGCCTTCGGAACCGCTCGTCGCCGATCTCCATGTGTTCGCGCAGCCGATTCAGGGTAGCGAGCATCGAGTCGGTCTGAGCGGGCAGTATCGAAACCGCATATCCCGGGACGTTGTCGGCCATCGGGCGCCCCGTGCGATCGCGGATGATTCCCCGTGGGGCGGGCAGCGTCAACGAGCGCAGGCGGTTCGATTCCGACCGCAGCAGCCAGTCCGACGACCGGGACACCTGCGCCCGGAAAAACGCCCCGACGAGGAGTCCGATCAGCGCGAATACCACTACTCGCGCCCGGTTGGCCAGGGCCTTCTGTCTCTCTGGATCGTAGCCCTTCATTTTCGAACCGGGTCCTTGAGGAACAGGTGGCGGACGGTTACTCCGGCGGCAGCCATGTACAGCGCCGCCATGGGCGATTCCATAAATGCGTGATCGACGAAAACGTCCCGGCTGGCAGGGTTGGACACGAGCCACGCCAGCAGGTCACGCACCCACTTCCCCAGGAAGAAGTATGTGGACTGGAAGAAGACCGAACGCCCCACGAACATGTGGCGGACCTGCGCCCCCATGGTTCCGATCAGCGTCAGCGCGAAGACGCTCGCCCCGAACGAGAGCATCGAGAAGGCGTCCTCCAGCAGTCCCAGGCAAAACCCGAGGAGGGCACCACCTCCGAGGCTGAGAGAGCGACTCGCCAGCAGGAGAGCCAGCAGCATGAGGTCCGGAGCCGCGTTTTGCAGGCCGAATCCGATCCGTAGCAGGAGATGGGCGAGGATCAGGCCCGTAACGACGATCGCTTCCCGGCCGCTCACCTGGAACCGTCGGCCACGGTCAGGGATGCGGCGCTATCCGCAGCCGCCTGGAGAGTATCTTCCGGCATCCCGATGTGTACCATCGCGTAGGTCGCGGCGCCGGGATAGACCGCTGGGTCGACGTAGTAGCTGATGTCCCACCCGGCCGAAACGCCGGCAACCTCTCTGACCCATCCGATGAGGATGCCGCGGGGGAACGCACCGCCCCTGCCGGAGGTCAGGACTTCGGCTCCGGGCTCCAGGTTCGACAGGTAGGCGGTCCCGCGCAGCACGAGTCTGTCCTGCTCGCGGAAAATCCCGCGCTCGGCCTCGACGAGCCCGTGGGCCTGGCCGTCGGCGGTCACGATCATGGCGGATACGCGAAAGTCGGGATGGGACCAGTCGTAGCCCATGGAACTGCCCGGACCCACCTCCTGAACCTGGCCCAGGAGGCCGCGTGCGGTGACCACCGCGTCAAAGGACCTGATTCCGTCGGCGGCGCCGGCGTTGAGGCGGAAGACGCTCGATGAACCGGAAGTGCCCGACCGGATCACAGAGGCCGCCACCAACCGGCTCGGAGACCTTTCGTAGAGGTCCAGCAGATCCCTGATCTGGCGGTTCTCTTCGGCGAGGGTCGCCGCGGAGGCGACGAAGGTGAGCGCGGAGTCCAGCTGGGCCCGCACCGTGAGGTAGTCGCGCGCACGGGCCCGGGTTCGCGCGACGATGAGCTGCACCTCAATGAACGGTCGCAGCACGGACCCCCTGAGCGCGCTTCCTATCTCGCGCTGGGCTTCGACCGGGAGATTGATGGCAATGAGAGAGAGCAGGAGAAGGCCCAGTACGATGTGGAAGTCCCGTCGCCGGTGCTTCCGGCCCCCGTGCGCCTGGCCCGCCATCGCCGCTCACCCCCTATGGTGCCCCGATCCGGTCCAGGCGGCCGCCCCGCCCCGGCTTCCCGGGCTCACGCCGTCAGGACCGTCCGGTACTTGTTGAAGTCCTCCAAGATAGCGTTGGCGCCGCGAACGACGCACGTCATCGGTTCGTCGTCGACGCGGATCGGCAGATTCGTCTCGAGTTCGAGCAGCCGGTCCAAGCCGCGTATCAGCGCGCCGCCGCCCGTCATGACGATCCCGAAGTCGAAGATGTCCGAGGCCAGTTCGGGCGGAGTGATCTCGAGAGCCGAACGCACGGCTTCGACGATCGAACGAATCGGCTCCTGGATGCAATCCCTGATCTCCTGGGAGTGTATGAGGACCAGCTTCGGGATGCCCGAGACCAGGTCCCGGCCCTTCACCTCCATCTCGCGTTCGTCGTCGGTCTCGATCGCCGACCCGATCTGCATCTTGATCGCCTCCGCGGTCGGGTCGCCGATGAGGAGGTTGTAGTTCTTGCGCAGGAAGGCGACGATGCACTGGTCGAGTTCGTCGCCACCGATCCGGGTCGAGGTATCGGATACGATTCCGGAAAGCGAGATGACGGCGATCTCGGTGGTGCCGCCTCCGATGTCGATCACCATGCTGCCCCGGGGCGTCTCGATAGGCAGACCCACCCCGATCGCGGCCGCCATCGGCTCGGCGACCATGTAGACGTCGTTCGCGCCGGCAGCCTGCGCCGAGGAGCGCACCGCCCTGCGTTCCAGCTCCGTGATCCCCGAAGGCACCCCCACCACCACCCTCGGCTTGATACGGAAGATCCGCTTCGACATGACCTGCTTGAGGAAGTGGCGAAGCATCAGTTCCGTGATGTCGACATCGGCGATCACCCCGTCCTTGAGCGGGCGGACCGCTTCGATCCCCTCCGGGGTGCGTCCCAGCATCCGCTTCGCCTCGAGGCCCACGCTCATGATTCGCCGGGTGCCGCGTTCCACCGCCACGACCGACGGCTCGTTGAGGACCACCCCCTCGCCCCGGACGCAGACGAGGGTGTTGGCGGTTCCCAGGTCCACGCCAATGTCGCTCGTAGGCACCAGGCGTCGTGAGCTGAACCAGTTGGAGAGTGGAGCCAAAGTCAGTGCCCGAGTTGTCGCAACTCGTGTGTGGGATCGTTGATTCGACAGTTCGTCAAAAGGTAACCTACCGTAAAAGGCCGCTCAATTCATGCCCCCGGGCGCGGACTCCCGGAGCAACCCGCAACCGGAGCATGCATCCGCGTGAGCGCGGGGGCTGCGAGGGCCGGGTCGGCGGCGCATTCCGCACTCAATCGACGCCGGTGCTCCCGAAGCCTCCGGAGCCCCTCTCCGTCGACGAAACGCTGGACGCGTCCTCCAGACGGGGAGCCACATAGCGGCTGAACACGAGCTGCGCGATCCGGTCCCCGCGGCGGATCCCGACGGTTTCGGGACCGAGATTCTGCACCAGAATCCTGAGCTCGCCGCGGTAGTCGGGGTCGATGGTGCCGGGACTGTTGGGCAGGGTGATTCCGTGCCGGAAGGCCAGTCCGGATCTCGGCCGAACCTGGCACTCCACTCCTTCGGGCAGCTCCATCACCAACCCGGTGGCGATCGCGTGAATTCGGCCCGGCTGCAGCTCGATGTCCTCGCAGCTGCGAATGTCGTGCCCGGCGGCTCCCGGCGTCGCGCGCTCCGGCAGCGGAAGGTCGGAGTTCGAGGCCAGGCGCTGGAACCGCACTGCCTCCGGTGGGTCCCCCGCCCGGGCGAAAAGCCGTGGATCAAAGGGGACGCAATCGATCCCGAACGCGTCCGCCACACCGGGATGCGTCACGGCGCCGGCGACGACGTTGATTCCCCGAGCCAGGTCGGGATCCGCCGCGCAGGCCTCCCGCCACCCGCGCCCGGCAAGTTGCAAACCGTACGGCAGCGTCGCGTTGGTGAGGGCCAGGGTCGATGTACGGGGAACCGCGCCCGGGATGTTCGCCACGCCGTAGTGCACGACACCGTCGACCTCGTAGACCGGGTCGCTGTGTGTGGTGGGCCGGATGGTCTCCATGCAACCGCCCTGGTCGACGGCCACGTCCACGATGACGGATCCGGGCCGCATGGTAGCCAGATCCTCGCGCGTCACCAGCTTCGGGGCCCTGCCTCCGGGCACCAGGACAGCCCCGATCACCAGGTCGGCGTCCCGGAGCTGCTTCCGCACCGCGTAGCGCGTGGAGTAGAGCAGGTTCACGTTGGCGGGCATCACATCCGCCAGCTCCCTCAGGCGCGCAAGCGAGATGTCCATCACGGCGACGCGTGCACCGAGTCCGGCGGCCATCCGCGCCGCGTGGGTTCCAACCACGCCGCCGCCCAGGACGAGGACCTTCGCCGGGAGCACCCCCGGGACACCTCCAAGAAGAATGCCGGACCCGCCGCAAGGCCGCTCCAGGTACTTCGCGCCCTGCTGCACCGACATTCGCCCGGCGACCTCGCTCATCGGCATCAGAAGCGGGAGTTCCCCGTCTTCCGGCCCCACCGTCTCGTAGGCGATGGCAACCGCGCCGCTCTCCATCACGGCCCGCAGGAGGGGTTCGGAGGCCGCGAAGTGGAAGTAGGTGAACAAGAGCTGACCCTCACGGATGAGCGGCCACTCGCCGGGAACCGGCTCCTTCACCTTCATGATCATCCCGGCCCGGGCCCAAACCTCCTCGGCGGTCTCCGCGATCCGGGCCCCGGCGCTCTCGTAGAAGTCGTCGGTGAAGCCGCTGTCGCCCCCTGCCCCCGCCTGAACGAGCACGTCGTGCCCGGCCCGTGTGAACGCCTCCGCGCCCGCCGGGGTCAGCGCGACCCGGTATTCGCTGTCCTTCACCTCCGCGGGAATCCCTACGAGCATGTCGCCCTACCTCCAGTCCTGACCATCCGCCTGCGCCGGATCCGCGTCTTCCGGGCCCAGGCAGAGGACGTATTGACACTCCGGATCCATCACTTCGCCGGCCACGCGCAGGATGTCGCCCTCGGAGACGCGGTCGATCCTGCGAGTCAGTTCGTCCACCGGGATGAAGGCTTCGCCAACGAGAGCGAAGCCGGCCAGGCGGTGCAGCCTTGCCGCCGGGGACTCCAGGGAAAGCACGATCTCGCCCTTGACCTGTTCCTTGGTCCGGCGGAGTTCCCCGCTGGCGAAGCCCTCCCGGGCAAGCTCGCCGTAGACCTCCCTCACCGCGTCGAGCGCAGCGGATCCACACCCGGGGCGTGTGCCGAGATAGGATCCGCAGACTCCGGCCCGCCGATACAGGGCCTGGTAGGAATACACCGCGTACGCGAGGGCGAGTTCTTCGCGGATCCGCTGGAACAGCCTTGAGCTCATTCCGCCACCGAGGGCGGCCGACAGCAGGATCAGCGGATACCGATCGGGGTGTGACTGCCCCCGCGTGGGGTGACCGAGCACGATGTGCACCTGGGCCGAACCGCGCGAAACCGTGGTGGTGCCCCGGGTCGGCCGGGGGGGCGGGTCGACGGGCTCGACCTCCTCGCCCGGCTCCATGTCCCCGAACCACCGCCCCACCAGCTCCGTGAACTCGTCGTGCTCGACGGCCCCCGCGGCCGCCACCACCAGATTCGCTCCCGTGTACGTGCGGCCGTGGAGCTCGGCGAGGTCGTTACGCGACATTTCCGCGAGGGTCTCGCGGCTTCCCAGGATCGGCCGGCCGTAGGGATGCCCCCCCCACAGCCCGTCCCCGTGCATCTCGAAGACGAGATCGTCCGGCGTGTCCTCGACTGCCGCGATCTCTTCGCAGACCACCTCCCTTTCGTGGTCCACATCGTCCTCGCGAATGAGCGGGCGCCTGACGAGATCCGCGAGCACGTCCACCGCGTCCGGCAGGTGGCGGCCGAGGACCCTGGCTTCGAACCCGGTATGCTCGCGGGCGGTGTAGGCGTTGAGCGACCCACCCAGGCTCTCGAGCGCCAGCGCGATGTCGCGGCGGGAGCGGCGCTCCGTGCCGCGGAACACCACATGCTCAAGCAGATGGCTCGCCCCCGCCATTCCGGGGGGATCCAGCGCCGCGCCCTGACGAACCCAGACACCGGTGGCAACCGAGCGGACTCCCGCCATCGCTTCGGTCACCACCTCGATGCCGTTGTCCAGCCGGGTGGACCGGTACGCGCCTGCCGCGGCACCGTCGCGGTTGAGCGCCGCCCCGGCCGCCAGGGCGCTCGAAGCGCCCCGGCGTCGGGGTTTGCGGCTCAAGAGTGTGCCGGGGCGGCCTGTCTCCGCCCCTGCCGGGACTCTTCCTCTTCGGCCGCTGCCGCCTTCATGGACAGCCGCATGCGGCCCTTTTCGTCGATCGACAGCAGCTTCACGCGCACGAGGTCCCCGCGGTTCACCACGTCCTCCGTCTTCCCCACCCTGTGATCGGCGAGTTCGGAGATGTGGCAGAGCCCCTCGACGCCAGGCATGATCTCCACGAAGGCGCCGAATGTCGTGGTGTTCTTGACCGGACCCTCGTAGACGATCCCGACCTCCGGCTCCTGGACGATGGCTTCGATCATCTCGCGCGCCCTGGCGCCGGCCTCGCCCGAAACGGCGGCGATCTTCACGATCCCGTCGTCGTCGATGTCGATCGAGGCGCCGGATTCCTCCTGGATCGCGCGGATGGTCTTGCCCTTCGGGCCGATGATCTCGCCGATCTTTTCGGGGTTGACCTTGATGGACACGATGCGCGGGGCGTACTCGGAGAGATCGTCCCGCGGCGCCGAAAGCGCGGCGTCCATGCAGTCCAGGATGTGCATGCGGCCCTTGTGGGCGCGCTGAAGCGCCTCTTCGAGCAGCTCCACGGTCAGGCCGTCGATCTTGATGTCCATCTGGATCGAGGTCACGCCCTGGCGCGTGCCGGCCACCTTGAAGTCCATGTCCCCGAGGAAGTCCTCCAGGCCCAGGATGTCCGTCAGCACGGCGGCCCGCTCGCCGTCGGTCACCAGTCCCATCGCCACGCCGGCGCACGCCGCCTTGATGGGCACCCCCGCGTCCATGAGCGACAGCGACGCCGAGCACACGGACGCCATCGACGACGAGCCGTTCGACTCGAGAATGTCCGACACGATGCGGATCGTGTAGGGGAAGTCGTCGTACTCCGGGAGCAGCGGCTGGATGGCCCGCTCGGCGAGCGCCCCGTGCCCCTTTTCGCGACGGGAGGTGGACCGGATCGGCCGGGCCTCCCCTACCGAGAAGGGCGGGAAGTTGTAGTGCAGCATGAAGGACTTGGTGATCTGCTCGGCAGAGTCGATCGAGTCGATGCGCTGTTCGTCCCTGGAGGTCCCCAGCGTTACCACGCCCAGAGACTGGGTCTGGCCGCGGGTGAAGAGCGCGGAACCGTGCGTTCTGGGCAGCACGCCCGTATCGCAGTCGATGTCCCGGACTTCGTCCATATCACGCCCATCGGCGCGCACACCTTCGTCGAGAATGCGTGCCCGCATGCACTTCTTCTCGATCGACCGGATCACGTCCGAGATGTGCCTCTCGGTGGCGGCCCCATCCGGGTCGTCGCTCTGCAGCGTGTCGCCGATGTCGGCGGCGATCGCGGCCATCGCCGCCGACCGCTCCTGCTTGTCCCCGATCCGGAGAGCCTCGGCGACCCGGTCCCCTGCGAGCTCCTCCACACGGCTCCTGACTTCCGCCGGCGCCTCCCGGGGCTCCCACTGCATCTCGGGTTGCCGGCGCGGCGCGATCAGCACTTCCTGGATTTCGATCAGCTCCCTGATCGCCTTGTGGGCGACCACCAGCCCCTCGAGAATCTCGTCCTCGGGGACCTGCATCGCGCCGCCCTCGACCATGACGATGGCCTTGGCCGTGCCTCCGACCACGATGTCGACATCGGCGTACTCGAGCTGCGTGAAGGTCGGGTTGACCACCCAGTTGCCCTGAATGCGGCCTATCCGGACCGACGCGACCGGGGTCCGGAACGGGATCACGGAGGTGTTCAGCGCCACCGAGGCGCCGATCAGCGTCAGGACGTCCGCGTCGTTTTCCTGGTCCGCGCTCAGAACCTGCGCGTGGACCTGGGTCTCATTGTAGAAGCCGTCGGGGAACAGCGGCCGGAGGGTCCGGTCGGCGAGCCTGGCGGAAAGGACTTCCTTCTCCTGGGGCGCGCCCTCCCGCTTGAAGAACCCGCCCGGGATCTTGCCGGCCGCGTAGGCCTTCTCCCTGTACTCCAACGTTAGCGGGAAGAAGGGGAGGTGGGTCTGTTTGTCCTGGACCGTCGCGGTCACGAGGACTACGGTGTCACCGTACTGTACGAGGCAGGCGCCATGCGCGAGGCGCGCCATCCGGCCCACTTCGAGGACCAGACGCCTGCCGGCGAATTCACGTTCGATTCTGTCTGTCATCTTCTCTTCCGATTACTGCCGCTGAAATCCCGCGGCGGGGATGGTCTGCGACACTACGGAAGAGTCACGGCCGGGAAGGCCGTCCTTGCTCTCGTCCGTCAATGGCGCAGTCCGAGGTCCTTGATCAATTCCCTGTACCCGTCGATGTCTTTTCGCTTCAGGTACTCGAGGAGCCGCCGTCTGCGGCCCACCATCTTGAGGAGGCCGCGGCGACCGTGATGGTCGTGCTTGTGGGCATCGAAGTGACCCCGGAGGTGATTGATCCTCGCGGTAAGAATGGCGATCTGGACCTGGGTGCTCCCACTTCCGTTCTCGTGGGGCTGATACTTCCTGACGATCTCTTGTTTGTCGATACCCATCACTGTTTCCGTATTTTCGTCATCTCCGCGTTGGACTGGAGCCGCGCGGGAAAGCGCTGCTTCAAACGGAATGTCGCCGGTGCCTCCGGGCGGCGGATCGCCGCCGAAGAGTTCGCCGCCCGAGGGGGTTTGGCCACCAGACGGCACAGCCCTTAACAATAGCGCCGTTTGCGAGGAACACAAGTTCCGTCATCCCCCGAGGATTGCCCGGGTCCGCTGCACGTCCGCCCGGATCTGCTCCTGCAGCGCCCGGACCGTGCCGAAGGCGGCCACCGGCCGAAGGTACTCGACCAGCTCCAGAAGGATCTCGTGGCCATACAGTCCGCCCTCGAAGTCCAGCAGGAAGACCTCGATCGTGGGGTCCGCCCCGGGAAAGCTGGGCCGGGGGCCGATGTGGAGGGCCCCCATGTACCGGGCCCCGGCGACCCGGGCATGGCACGCGTAGATCCCCGCGGCGGGCACCAGCTTGTCCACGCCGGAGACGCGGATGTTGGCGGTGGGGAACCCGAGTTCACGGCCGCGTCCGTCGCCACGCACGACAATTCCCGTGAGGGGATAGGGCCGGCCCAGACCGCGGTTCGCTTCGGCCAGCCGCCCCTCCTGCAGCGCCCGGCGGAT
>JAPOOQ010000500.1 GCA_026713345.1 Gemmatimonadota bacterium
CAGCTCCCACACGGTGTAGCCGCGGAAGTCGGTGCTCAGCGGCTCGACCCAGCGGACCTCGTGCGCCGCGAGGTCTTCCAGCGTCAGGAACCCGCCCAGCGCCGCCAGCCCGTCCACCAGCTCGCGTCCCAGCGACCCGCCGTAGAGCACACCCGGCCCCTCGTCAGCGATCCGCTGGAAGGTGCGCGCCAGATCCGGGTTCGCGACCCACTCCCCCGCCCGGGGAGCCCTTTCCCCGTCGACCAGATAGGTCGCGCGGGCCCCCTCGTCGCGGGCCAGCTTCTCGCTCGCACCCCCCCACTGCCGCGCGATCACCGGCGTCACGGGGAACCCGTCCTGCGCAATCCGGATCGCCGGCGCCAGCACCTCGGCCAGCTCCAGCTTCCCGAACCGCTCGACCAGCGCGCTCCACCCCGACACCGCGCCCGGCACGGTCACCGCCTCCGCCCCGCTCCCCGGTATTCGCTCATGGCCTCGCGCCCGGATCGCCTCGGCGGTCATGCCGCTGCCGCTCCGGCCGCTCGCGTCGATCCCGAAGAGCTCGCCGGTCTCCTCCCACCACACGATCGAGAAGGCGTCGCCTCCCATCCCGGTCATGTGGGGTTCCACCACGTTCAGCACCGCGGCCGCGGCCACGGCCCCGTCGATGGCGTTGCCCCCCTGCTGCATCACCTCGAGGGCGGCGGCGGTGGCCAGCGGCTGGCTGGTCGCGGCGGCCGCGCGTGGAGCATAGACCGTGGACCGGCGCCCCATGTCGGGGAGCTGCGACTGTGCGCTCACGGGGAGGACCGCCAGAGCGGCGAGGGCGAGGGTCGGGGAGAGGGATCGGGTCGACATCGCATGCGTCCTTGTTTCCTGGATCGGGGGGACATTCCCCGTAAGGTATTCGGGACGCCCCGAGCAGGCACCCCCTCTGAACTGGAGTGCGCTGTGGTTCAGAGGGGGTGCGCCCAAGGCCGAGCCTAGCTTGACGATGAACCGAGTTCGACGTGGACGCTGTACCAGTTGAAGTTCTGGCCGGAAGCGTCGAGCGTGACGGATTTCGTCTCGTCCGCTCCGAGGCTGACGCGGGGCGTCGGGCCCAGCTCCGTCCCGTTCGACAGGTGGATCTCCACCCGCACGTCCGTGACCGCCGATGCGTTCGTGTTGGTCACGGACCCGTCAAACCGGTGGGTTGTGGCGTTGTACGAGATCGTCAGGTCGACGCCCCTGCGGCTGTCGGTGGCGGTCTCGCCAGCATTCCAGCGCGTGCCGGACTCGCCCGGTTCGGTAGGGCTGTCGGTGCATGCGGCGAGGACGGCCACGAGAGCCAGGATCGCCGCGCGGGTTGCAAGTGTATGTCGTGTCATGGGTCTTTCCTTGGTGTTGTGGTATGTGTTGTAGTGGATGCCTGCGCCGGTTCGTCGTGCGGCGCGGCCCTTCGCTCCCGCCGCTCGCGAAGTTCATGTTCACGCAGCTGCTCGTGTTCGGGCGCTCTCGCGACTTCGGGAGCGCGCCGACCCTCGTGGGACCGGTCCGCACCGGGAGCCACCGCCGGAGCGAACAACGGGGCGAGGATCAGGAGCCCCACAGCGCTTACGCGCCGCCAGGGGCGCGATGGCGGCTGGAGCGAACGATGTTCGTTCATCAGACGACGAACCCGGAGTTCCAGCTGTGAGCGGCGCCTGCCGATGCACGGGACGGGACTGTGGCGGTCGCGCCGCACGACCCATCGGGCCACCTCCGCCAGGCAGCTCGCCATGGCGAAGCGGTCTTCGAACTGATTGGCCGCCCAGTCGTCGCACAACTCCTCGGTGGCCAACCGAGCCTCGCGTGCGGCCAGCCGGAAGAGCGGCTGGAAGAAGAAGACCGCCTGCAGAACGTTCAGGATGGCCAACCGGATCGTGTCACGGCGCAGATGGTGCGCGACCTCATGGCCGAGGAGCGCGCGGAGCTCTCCATCGTCCAGTTCATGAAGTGCGCGCACGGGCACGCAGATCTCACGACGGGCCCCAACGCCCAGTGCAACCGGCGAGCCCAGGTTGTGGCTCTCCGTCAGCCGCGGCGGCGGGTTCAGGGCTGCTTTGCCGCCGAGTGTCGCCAGCGCGCGCGAGGCCCGCGGATCCGTTACCGGCTCCCGGTCGCCAAGGCGGCGGCGCAGTTGCTCCAGCCGGAGGATGTAGAGGGCGAGCAACGCACCGGCGAACGCGCCCCACACGATGCCGGCGGAGGCCAACCAGCCTGGAGCGACCGCGGCCTCCCCGCCGTGGGCTTCCTCGCTCCGGGGCAGGGAGGCGGAAGCTGCCCCCTCCGCGTGGCCCGGCTCCCCCTCGGCCTCGTGCTCCCCGCCAACGATGAACGTGGGCACCGGAAGGCGCCAGATGGCCGAGTCCGGCGAGGTCAGCGAGTGGACCGTCGGCGTGATCAGGCTGGCGGCGAGCGCCGTGTACCAGATGGTTTCCCTGAGACGCGGCTGGGCCCTGGGAAGGAGACGCAGGCAGAGCCACGCGAGGCCGCACCACAGGGTGCTGTGGACGAGGAACGTAAAGAGCCACACCGTCATTTCCCTGTCTCCTTCCGCTTCGTGGACAGGATCTCCTCCAGGCCCTCCAGGTCGTTCGGGTCGATCTCCCCGGACTCGACCAGATGGTTGACCAGGGCCGCGCTGTCACCGGCGAACAAGCGCTGCACGAGGGCGCCTACCATTCCCTTGCGGACATCCGCCTCCGCGATCGCGGGCCGGTAGATGAACTGCCGTCCGTGCGTCCGGTGCTCCACGCACCCGTACTCCTCCAGCTTGCGCAGCATCGTCTTGATCGTCGTGACCGCGAGTCCGCGCTCTACAAACAGCGCCTGGTGCACCTCGATCGCCGGGGCCTCGCCGCGCTCCCAAAGCACGCGCATGATCGCGAGCTGCAGGTCTCCGAGTTGTCGTTTCCGTTTCATCACGGCTCTCCGTGGCTGGGGTTCGCTTCGATTACTCGGGTAGTTACTACCCAGGTAGTCACTGGGAAGTTCCCTCAGCGCTCGTCCTGCCTCGACCTCGCCGCCATATCGACCTCGAACGCACGCATCTCACCACGCAGGATCTGGAGCTGGTTGTACACCGGCCGGTACGCCGCGCTGCGGGGGCGCGTCCCCTCGCCACCACCGCGCTCGCCAATCTCCTCGCCGCGTCCTTCGCCCCCGCCGTGCTCGCCGGCGCCTTCGCCACCCTCTTCTCCACCGCCGCCATGGCCTTCCTCGACGCCGGCTTCCGGGTGACTGACCCAGGCGCTGAATTGGTTCCCGAAGGCACCCAGTTCCACCGGCACCGTCTGGCCGGGAGCGACATCGATGCGCTTCGTCGGACCCAGCTCGGTGCCGTTGTCCAGATGGACTTCGACGCGCACCTGCGCGAGGGTCCGGGCGGTGGTGTTCGTGACCGAACCGACGAAGGCCTGCGTACCGGGGTCGAACTCAAGAACCAGGCGAGCCCCGTTCGCGAAGAGTTCGTTCTGCTTCGTCATCTTCGGCACGTATGCACCCTCGTCCTCGCCTCCCTCCCCGCTCAGGCCATGCTCGCCGCCACCGCGTTCGTCGCCCGTGCCGCGGCCTTCCCGACCGCCATGTTCTCCAGCACCCTCGCGTTGCGCGTGACTCTCGGCCTGCTCGGCTCGCGGTCCGGCCTGGTGGGCGCCGAGTCCCGCCGCGGCTCGCATCTGACGCAGGTCGGCACGGGCCTGCTTCACCAGATCGTAAAGCTGGTCCGCGTCCGCGCTCTGCTGTACCGATTGTTGTTCCTGCCCCCCGGAATCGAGAGCCGGTTCGTCGTCCTGGCAAACAGGAACTCCGGCCCCGGCGGCCCCGAGCACCATCATGGATATCTTCGCGATCCTCATCATCGGTCTCCTCCTGGAGTTGGGTAGCGCCGGGGGTGTCACTCGCACCCGCTAGGCGACTACCGCACTAGTTGACTACTATGATAGTCTAAACGGACCGCAAAAGTTCCGCAAGGTGAAGAATGTCACAGCCGCGGTGATGGTTCGCCGCGTCAACGAAGGCCGTCTTGGCGGTCTCCCGGCGGGAATGGTTGTACACGACGGACGCGGCAGATCGTGCAGTCCTGATTGACTTTAGGAGTGTCCTTGCCGCGATCCGAGACACCCCTGTCCTGCCAGAATGACAGGTCCGCCCGCCCACTCCTGCCAAAACGGCAGAACTCCCCCGCGCCACTCGGCCAAAATGGCAGCCCCACCGCGTTTTCCTGCCAAAATGGCCGAATCCGGACGGCCGACGGGCCTCCCCGACCCCTGTCGCACTCCGACACCGGGTCTGGCAAGGATCGTGCATGTATCGCATCTTCACCCTTATGGCGAGCGGAAACGAGTCAACCGGCGGTGAGGTATGAGCGGACGAGGAGGTGACGAAAAAATGAGCAAACGGTTTTCACTCCCGGTTCTCCCCCTGCGGGAGACCGTGGTGTATCCCGGTGTGGCGGTGCCGATATCGGCCGGCAGGCCGGGCACGGTCGAGGCCGTGCAGGAGGCGCTGGACGGTGACCGGCGCCTCTTCGCGGTGGCGCAGCACGAGAATCAGGACGATCCCGACCCGCAGATCCTCTACGCGGTCGGCACGGTCGTCCGCATCATCCAGACGCACCGGGCGCGCGGCGGAATCCAGCTGCTGGTCCAGGGGGAGTCGCGCGCGCGCGCCGTCCAGTATTCCCGCTACGGGGACTCGATGCTGCGGGCCACCCTCGTCCCCCTCGAGCGCCACTGCCCGGTCGACAAGGCCGACCCCGGCTTCAAGGCCCTCGACTCCGAACTCCGGCAGCGCGCGGCCGAGCTGGGAACGCGCCGGGGCCAGTCCGCGGAAGCGCTGAACCAGGTCATCCAGGGGGTCGACGAGCCCGGAGCGTTCGCCGATCTCGTCGTCTTCTACCTGGAACTGCCCACCGCCGAGAAGCAGCGGCTCCTCGAAACGCTCGACGACGAGGAGCGGATGAGGGCCGCCCTGGTCGCGGTCGAGCGCGAACTCGTGCGCATCGACGCCCAGGAGGACATCCAGGCCAAGGTCCAGGAGGAGCTTGGAGAGCGCCAGCGCGAGATGCTGCTGCGCGAGCAGATGAAGCAGATCCGCAAGGAGCTGGGCGAGGAGGGCGAGCGGGAGGATGCCGACGAGTTGCGGGAACGGATCGAGGCGCTGCCGCTCACCGAAACCGCCCGCAACGAGGTCGAGCGCGAGCTCCGCCGCCTCAACCGCACGGCGCCGCAGTCCGCCGAGTACCAGGTCATCCGCACCTACCTGGAGTGGATCACCGAACTGCCATGGGGCGAGCGCACCGACGACAAGATCGACCTCCTGCGCGCCGAGGACATCCTGGAGGAGGACCACTACGGTCTCGAGGACGTGAAGGACCGGGTTCTGGAGTTCCTCGCGGTGCGGAAGCTGCAGCAGGAACGGTTCGCGGAGGAAGAGGAAGCGGAGGGTGAGGATGCCGAGCGGGCCGAAGCGGCCCGGGCGGCGGCGGACCACGACCCCGCAGCAGGCCAGGACTCGGCATCGGACCCGGAACCGGCAGACGCGGCCACGGAGTCCGCACCGGAAGACGCCGACGAATCCGACGACGAGGAACTTCCTCCCCCCGACGACCTGCTCGACGCCGCCGGCGGCAAGGGCCCCATCCTGCTCTTCGCCGGCCCGCCTGGCGTGGGCAAGACGAGCATCGCGCGTTCGATCGCCCGTTCGGTGGGACGCAAGTACGTCCGCATCTCGCTGGGCGGCGCCCGCGACGAGGCCGACATCCGGGGGCACCGGCGCACCTACGTGGGCGCCATGCCGGGCCGCATTATCCAGGGAATGAAGGAAGCCGGCAGCAAGAACCCGGTGTTCCTCCTAGACGAAGTGGACAAGCTGGGCGTGTCCTTCCAGGGCGACCCGAGCGCGGCGCTCCTCGAAGTGCTCGACCCGGCGCAGAACTCCACCTTCATCGACCACTACCTGGGCGTGCCCTTCGACCTCTCCGAGGTGCTTTTCATCGCGACCGCGAACTACGAGGACCGGATCCCCGGGCCGCTGCGGGACCGCATGGAGACGGTCGAGTTTCGCGGGTACACGGAGAGCGAAAAGCTGGAGATCGCGCGCCGCTACCTGCTCCCGCGCCAGATGAGGCAGTCGGGGCTGCACGAGGAGGAGCTGGAGATCGGCGACGACGCCATCCTGAACGTGATCCAGAACTACACGCACGAGGCGGGGGGGCGCCAGCTGGAGCGGGAGCTCGGGAAGCTGGGCCGCAAGGTGGCGCGCAAGATCGCGTCAGGTGAGAGCGAAGGGCTGGAGATTACGCCGACCGTCGGGCAGGAGCTGCTCGGCCGGCCGCGGGTCCACCCGGAGCGGAGGGCCACCGAGGACACGGTGGGGGTCGCGACGGGCATGTTCTACACCCCGATGGGGGGCGACATCATGTTTGTCGAGGCCAGCGTGATGCCCGGCGAGGGCGGGTTGGTCCTCACCGGGCAGCTCGGCGACGTGATGAAGGAGTCCGCGCGGGCGGCGCTCTCCTACGCGAAGAGCAACTACGCGGCGCTCGGGATCGAGGAGGACGCGCTGGACAAGCGCGAAATCCACATCCACGTGCCCGCCGGCGCGGTTCCGAAGGACGGCCCGTGCGCCGGGATCACGATGGCCACCGCCTTGATCTCCGCCGTGTCGGGGCACCGGGTGCGCGCCGACCTGGCGATGACCGGCGAACTGACGCTGACCGGACGGGTGCTGCCGATCGGCGGCGTGAAGGAGAAGGTGCTGGGCGCGGTGCGCGCCGGGATCACCGAGATCATCCTGCCGCAGGAGAACGAGGCCCACCTGGAGGACCTCCCGGACAGCGTGCGCAACGCCCTGACGGTCCACCTGGTGGAGGACCTGCACCGGGTGGTGGAAATGTCGATCAGGACCCCGAAGGCGCAGGGCGCAAAGGCCAGGACCGCGGTGAGGACCGAGGAGGTGGCGCCGATCCAGGCGTAGGGACCGGCGCAACCCAGTCGAGGGCCGGACCACTCACCGTCGTGCCGTCCACTTCGACCCAGTCGAACAGTGCGGTCCTGTCGGGTGATCCCCGGCTGACGAGCGCAACCGCTGTCAGTTGCTCCGCCACCTGGGGAATCAGGAAATGTCTGCCGTTGAAGAGTTCCGTGGTTCCTGCGACGCCCCTGAACCGGCCTCCGCTGAAGCTCAGTTCGATCTCGGTCAGTTCGCCCGCGCTCTC
>JAPOOQ010000501.1 GCA_026713345.1 Gemmatimonadota bacterium
CCCCGTCCCCCCCGCCCCCCACCGCCACCCCCACCCCCAGCGCCTCCACCACCTCATCCTCAGTCATGGCCGCGCGCACGGAGAGATCCGCCGTCCCGGGCCGCACCTTGCGGTGCTCGACCCCCGCCATCCCGGCGAGATCCGCCGCGACCCCCACGTCGACCACCCGCACGTCGGCCGCGCAGGCCCGGGCGAGCACGTTGATCGCCGCGCCGCCGCCCGCGAGGTTCGCGCACATCTGTGCGGTGACGTCGGCCGGGTACGCCGAGACGCCCTGCGCGGCCACCCCGTGATCCGCCGCGAAGATGAAGACGGTCGCGCGGTCCAGGGGCGGCGGCGGGTCGCCCAGCACCACCCCGACCTGCAGCGCGAGCGCTTCCAGGCGGCCGAGACTGCCGGGCGGCTTGGTGAGCGCGTCGAGGTGGGCCAGCACGGCGGCGGGATCGCCCCGCGGAGCGGTCACGCCGGCAATGGCGGCCTCGACCAGTGAGGCGGCGGACCCGCTCACGTGTGGGCGGCGCTCACCGCCGAATCGCCGTCATCTGGATCTCGACGGTCGACCGGCCCACCAGCGGCAGGCCCGCAAGCGTTGGCTCGGGCGCCCCATCCGGCATCACCTCGGTCAGCACATCGAGCACGGCCTGGGCATCGCCCACGTTGGTGAGGTACACCCACACGTCGACTACGTCGCCGAAATCGAGACCCGCGGCTTCGAGCGTCGCGCCCAGGCTCCCCAGCGTATTGCGGGCCTCCGCGGCGGCATCGTCACCGCGCGACAGCATCCCCGACAGCCACACCCGCTCGCCGGTTGCGATCGCCGGCGATAGAGGGGAACGCCCCAGCCGCTGGCCCTCGCGCAGCACCACCCGGCGCTCGTCCGACTGTTCGGCCACGCACTGGATCTCGACCAGGAACGCCGGGTTCACCAGCCCGCCGCGCACCGCCGCGCGCGCCGGCGGGGACTCCGCGTCCACGAACTCGCGGTACGCCTCGTTCATGGCGCCCCAGAGCTGCGTGTCGTCCAGGAATACCTTGCACGCGACCAGATCGCCGTAGTCCATCCCGGCTTCCTCCAGCACCATCCCGATGTTGCCGAAGACGCGCCGCGTCTGTGTCTGCACGTCGCCCGGGACGGGCTCATACGTATCCGGGTCGCGGCTGGTCGCCCCCGCGATGAAGAGCACGTCGCCCGAACGGATCCCCCACGAGTACGGCAGGGCGGGCGAGCGCAGTCCCGGCGGCGCGATCACCTCGGTTTCGTCCGGGGTGGCCACGGCGGAAATCTGCACCAGGGCTTCCTGGTCGGGCAGGCCGGCCTCCACCGTGGCGCGGGTCGGCGGGTTGTTCGGGAAGTAGCCCCGGTAGACCGCGTTCATCGCCGCGAAGTGGCCGGTGTCCTTGAGGAAGACGTTCATCGCGACGACGTCCTCGTAGCCGAGCCCGCGCTCCTGCAGCTGCTCGCCGAGGGCATCCAGAGCGGCCGTGGTCTGGTCCTCGATGGTCGTGAGGGGAGCGTCCCCGCGCGAGATGGCGGTGATGTTCGACAGGAACACGAGCTCGGGGGTCTGGGCGGAGGTGGGGGCGGGGAAGGCGGCGGCCGCGCCCAGCAGGGTGAGGAGGAGGGGAAGGGCGGGGGCGTGCTTCATGGCGTGAACCGTCCGGGGCCGAAGGGAGTGATGGGGCTGTGCTGATGTTAGCCAACGAAGCGCGGGAAGCAAGCGAGGGCATCCGGCAAGCGACAATGGTAGTATCGCTCGTTCAATCCGCTTGTTTTCAGTGCGCCCGTCACAACGACAATCCAACCCACTGTGCATGTCCACCCAAGACGACTTCCGCGCCCCGGCCGACGAGGGACATCTGGAATCCCTGATGTCCGCCATCCGGGGAGGCTCGCAGCCGGCCCTCGGCCGCTTGATGGACCACCTCTGGCCCGAACTGGTACGCTATGCCGCCCGCCAACTCGGCGATTTTGGAAATGGCCCGCGACATCGTGCAGGAGACCTTCATACAGGTCTGGGAGCGGAGGCGTGCGTGGACTCCGCGGGGCTCTGCCCGGGCTTACCTGTTCCGGATCGCGCGGCACCTGGTGATCGACGAGAAGCGCAGGCAGCGGGTGCGGCGGCGTTGGCAGAAGCGGCAGGGGCAGCAGGATTCACCGCGGGCCGCGACACCCGCCGAGGAGCTTGATGCACAGTTGCTGGCCGAGGCACTCGAATCCGCGGTAACGGCGCTGCCGAACCGGCGCCGGGAGGTCTTCGAGCTGATCGTCCTGCGGGGGTTGTCGTACG
>JAPOOQ010000502.1 GCA_026713345.1 Gemmatimonadota bacterium
GGACTGGGCCTACAACCTGCTGATGAGCGTCGAGCCGTATGGCCTGCTCTTCACCAACGGCGACAACGACACCTTCCCGCTCTGGTATCTGCAGGAAGTGGAGGGAATCCGGCGGGACGTGACCGTCGCGGTGACGTCGTATTTCAACGTCCCCTGGTACGTCAAACAGCTCAGGGACCTTTCGAGTCCCTGCGGGCCCGGTGAGGACCCCGACGAAGACCCCACCCGCATCATCTGCCAGCGCCTCTACACGGCCGAGAACACCGATACCATGTACACGCACGATCCGGCGGAGGCGGAAGCTCTCGGCAAGATCCCGATCCTCCTGCGCGAGCCGATCCGGGTGCCGACCCGCTCAATCCTGGACGAGTCGCGGTTCACCGACGAAGCCATCGAACTGACGGCGGTGCAACCGGCGCCGATCGACAGCATCCAGGCCGTCCCGCTCGGCCCGATCTCAGGGGTCATCGTAGGACAGCGCGGGCTGGCTCCCTGGCAGGTATTCGCTCTGTGGGCGATCAGGAATTCGATTGACGACCGCCCCGTTTACTTCGCCTCCAGCGGCGCCGCGCCCGTCCAGCTCGGGGTCCGCCCATACGTCATTCGTCAGGGCCTGGCGTTTCGGCTTTGGCCGGGAAGTCCCGCGGAGCTGGCCGACTCCGGGGTGATTCCGAACCGGGGCGTCGACCTGCATTCCAGATATGTGGGACCGTGGGTGGACGTGGTGCGTACGCGGACGCTGGCCAACGATGTGTTCATTCACCGAAGTGGCCTGCCGGAGTGGCCGGAGTGGAAGGACAAGTCCACGATCGGCATCCCCATTTATTACTCCCGGGTGTATCGGGCGCTGGTGTTGCACGCGGAGCTGGTCGGCGACGAGGAGGCGATCGAGGAATACCGCACGCACGCCGATGCGTGGGCCCGCCTGGGGGATGACGTGGACGGGTGAAGTCAAGGACGAGCCCCGTGGATGACCCCGGGTGCCCTTCGCTGTTCCACTCCCGCCCGGTACTATACCTTGAAACCCGGTCGCTTTCCCGGCGCCGTCACCAACCATAACCCACCCTGGAACAGGAAGAGATGTACGCATGACCAGGACGCCCCCATCTCCGGTCACCTTCGCCGCGATGGCCCTGCTCGCCGTCGCCGGCACCCTCGCACCACCCACCCCCGCCCACGCCCAGAACGGCGGCGCGCGCTTCTCCGAAGACCTCTTCGGGAGCCTGCGCTACCGCTACGTCGGCCCCTCGCGCGGCGGGCGCGTCACCGCGGTGGCGGGACACCGGTCCCACCCCGCCACCTTTTACATGGGCGCCACCGGCGGCGGGGTCTGGAAGACCACCGACTACGGCCACAACTGGAGCAACATCTCCGATGGCTATTTCGGGACCGGGTCGATCGGGGCGATCAGGGTGGCGGAGTCGGATCCGAACGTCGTCTACGTGTCGACCGGTTCCGACGGGCTGCGCAGCAACGTGATCATCGGTGACGGGGTCTACAAGTCGACCGACGCGGGGGAGACGTGGCAGCACATCGGGCTGGAACTGACGGGGAACAGTGGCGCGATTCTTATCCACCCCGAAAACCCCGAACTGGTGTATGTGGCCGCCATCGGCAACCCGTTCGCGCCGAATCCGGAGCGGGGGGTCTACCGGAGCAGCGACGGGGGTGCGAACTGGGAGAATGTCCTCTTCGTCACGGACAGCACCGGGGCGGTCGACCTGGAGTTCGCGCCCGACGACCCGAACACCATCTACGCGAGCATGTGGCGGGGCGAGCGCAAGCCCTGGACGATCATCTCGGGCGGAATGGAGGGCGGCGTCTACGTCTCGCGCGACGGCGGCGACAGCTGGGAACAGGCCACCGCGGGTCTTCCGACCGGGCTGCGAGGGAAATCCGACCTGGCGGTCAGCGCGGCCGATCCCGACCGCGTATACGCGCTCATCGAGGCGCCCCCCGACACCGGCGGCGTCTACCGTTCCGACGACCGGGGCGCGACCTGGCGTCAGGTCACCGACTTCCAGCCGATCCTCAACCGGCCGTTCTACTACATGAACCTGGAGGGTCATCCGACCGATCCCGACATCCTCTGGGGGATGGCCGAGGGCCACTGGATGAGCACCGACGGCGGGGTGAGCTGGCAGTCGCGGCGCACGCCCCACGGCGACAACCACGACCTGTGGATCAATCCGGACAACCCGGACATCATGATCCAGTCGAACGACGGGGGCGCGAACGTCTCGATCGACGGCGGCAACAACTGGTCGACCCAGTTGAACCAGCCGACTGCCGAGCTCTATCAGGTGGACGTGTCGGACGACTTCCCCTACCGGCTCTACGCGGGCCAGCAGGACAATTCGACGATTTCGGTGCCCAGTCTGCCGGAACGCTCCGAGCCCGGCGGCGCCCAGTCGGCGTGGGAGGCGCACGGGGGCTGCGAAACCGGTCCGGTGGTGCCCAAACCCGGTGATCCGGACATCGTGTACGCCAACTGCAAGGGGCGTTTCGGGCTCTACAACCGCAGAACGGGACAGGAGCAGCAGTACTACGTCGGCTTCGGGAACCTTTACGGACACAATCCGCGCGACCTGGAGTACCGGTTCCAGCGCGTGGTGCCGGTGCACGTTTCGCCCCACGATCCGGACAAGGTCTACCACGGCTCGCAGTTCGTGCACGTGTCCACCAACGGGGGGCAGCTCTGGGAGACGATCTCGCCGGATCTGACCGCCTTCACGCCCGAGACGCAGGTCATTTCGGGGTATCCGATCACGATCGACGTGACCGGCGAGGAGCACTTCTCGGTGCTGTACGACATCCAGGAGTCTGTGCTCGAGCCCGGCGTGATCTGGGCGGGCGCGAACGATGGCCCCGTGCACGTGACCCGCGACGGCGGCGCCACCTGGACCGACGTGACGCCCCCCGGGATCGGCCCCTACGGGCGCGTGCAGACGATCGAAGTGTCCCATCACGACCCCGCGAAGGCCTATGTGGCCATCCTGCGGTACATGATGGGCGACTTCTCGCCGCACACGTACCGCACCGACGACTACGGCGCGACCTGGACGCGGATCACGACCGGCGAGAACGGCGTGCCGGGCAACCATCCCGTGCGCGTCGTGCGCGAGGATCCGGACCGCGAGGGGCTCCTCTACCTCGGCACCGAGTTCGGGATGTTCGTGTCCTTCGACGACGGCGGCTCGTGGCAGCCCTTTCAGCTCAACCTCCCGGTGACGCCCATCACGGACATGAAGCTCGTGCATGGGGACCTGGTGTTGTCGACGATGGGCCGCGGGTTCTGGATCATGGACAACATCGCGCCGCTGCACGAGCTGGATGAGCAGGTGGCCGGTGCTGGTGCGCACTTCTACGAGGTGGGCGACGTGTACAGATTGCGCTACGGCGGCGGTTTCGGGGGGCGCGGAGCCGGTTCCGAAGCCCGGCCGAGCTACCCATCGGCGGGGGCCAACATCGACTACATGCTGGCCGAGGACATCGACGGGGCGCTCACGCTCGACATCATGGACGCCGGCGGGAACCTGGTGCGCTCGTTTTCGAACGAGGGGCCCGGCGAGTACACGGTACCGGCCGAGCCCGGCATGCGGGAATGGCGGCTGGAGCGCTTCGGCACGCCGCGGCTGGACGCCACGGCGGGGACGCACCGCTTCACCTGGGACCTGTCGCACCCGGGTCCCTGGTCTCCCAACCCGGGCGCCGCCGGGCGCGGAGGCCCGATGGTGCCGCCCGGGACGTACACGGCGCGCCTCTCGGCCGGGGACTGGAGCGCCAGCCACACCTTCGAGATCATGCTCGACCCGCGCGTCGCGGCCGAGGGGATCGACGCGGAGCTGGTCGAGCGCCAGGTCGAGTTCGCGCTCCAGGTGCGGGACGCGCTGAGCGAGGCGCGGCTGGCCGTGAACCGGATCAACCAGGCGCGGCAGCGCGGCGGCGGCAATCTCGCCGAGGCGATCGAAGCGGTGGAGAAGGAGCTGGTCACCGAGTCGCGCCGCTAC
>JAPOOQ010000503.1 GCA_026713345.1 Gemmatimonadota bacterium
CCGCGCGCTTGCGCAGCCCGTCCTCGATCCCCTCTCCCAGCCGCTGGAACCCGCCGGCGCGGCTCTCCTTCTCCTCCTGGGCATACCTCGCCTCCAGGAATTCGATATAGTCGAGCACCTGGTAGATCTGCTCCTCGGGCAGACTCTCGAGCTTCCGCATGACGCGGTTTCGCAGGACATCGTGCATGCTACAAATCAAGCGTTGGACGGCACCCGCGCGCAAGGCAACGCTATCTTTCGGAACCATGTCTTCCCGAAGCGATTACCGTTTCCTCCCCCTGCGGCGGGTTCTTGTGGATCCGGCGTCGGAGCGCGCCTGCGACCGCTGGCTCGCGCAACTGGACGAGGAGCTCTCCGATCCCGCCACCGACCGGAACGAATTCTGCCGGAGAGTGCTGGAGAGCATCCACTTTCCCGGCGGAGCGCCCGCACCCGCGGCTGGCCGAGACGAAGTCGCATCCCTCGCCACCCGGATCACGATCGACCAGCTCGACCCCCGCAACATCACGCTGGAGCCCGAGTACTACCGGGACATCGACCCGGAGCGGTACTACCGCGTGAAGCCGCTGCTCTGGCTCTGGGAGATGTTCGACAAGAGCGTTCTCGGGGAGAACGTGCATCTGGGGGTGAAGTTCCGGCGCATGCTGGCCAGGCGGATCTTCAACCGCTGCGGCAGGAACTTCAAGGCATTCCACTTCGTGAAGTTCAGCTTCGGATACGGGATGGAGGTGGGCGACGACGTGGTCGTGCACCGCCATGTCCTCCTGGACGACCGGGGAGGCATCCGGATCGGCGCCGGCGCCTCGGTTTCGGACTACACCAACGTCTACTCGCACAGCCACCACATCGGCGAGGCGCGGGAGGTGCGCACACCGGCCACGGTGATCGGCGACCGGGTCCGGATTGCCTACCACGCCACGATTCTTGCGGGCGTGCGGCTTGCCCCCGATTCGATGGTGGGCGCGGGGGCGCTGGTGTCGAAGGACACCGAGCCCGGCGCGGTCTACGCGGGCGTACCGGCGCGGGTGGTCAGAAGGAAGCCGAAGCCGCTGCAGCGACCGGAGACGCGGGATCCCCTCGGGGAGGCGTAGCGGCCGGAGCGACGGCGCAGCACACCAACGAAGTTGAGGCGTGCACCGGACACGGGCGCGGGATCAGCAGCTTCGCAGTTGAACCCCGGTATTCCGCACCTGCAGGCACATGCGGTCCCCGGACGAGACCTGCTCGGCCTGCGCGATGTGGCTGGTGCCCTGGGCCGTGTTGCTGATTTCCAGGTTCAAGTCCCCTGTCCCGGCCCACGCGAAGCGACACGCATGACGGGTCTCGCGGGCGTCCACCTGGCACCGGATATCCGGCCCGATGCTGACTACGACTGCCTGCCCCTCGAAGTTGTCCACGAAGATCGTCAGGAAGTTCTCGCTTCCCGGCGTCGCTGCCGTGGCACCCCCCGCCAGCAGCCCTGCCAGCAGAACCGCGGCGAGCCCGCGCCTGTGCTTCCGGCCAGCTTCCTCACAGTTCCTCTTCCCGGTCATATCACTCTCCCGCTGGAACAAACGAAATACGCCCTCACCCCTCCTGTCCTTCGTAACGTTCCTTCAGCTCCTCGACCACGGCCGGGTCGGCCAGCGTCGTGGTGTCGCCCAATGCCCGCCCCTCGGCGATGTCGCCGAGCAGCCGCCTCATGATCTTGCCGGAGCGGGTCTTGGGCAAATCAGCGGTGAAAAGTATGTCCTCGGGGCGCGCGATCGAGCCGATCGCCCGGGCGACGTGGGTCTTGAGTTCGGCGGCGAGCCCGTCGGTCCTCTTCTCTCCCTGCATCAGGGTGACGAAAGCGGCGATCGCCTGCCCCTTCAAGGGGTGTGCCTTCCCCACGACGGCCGCCTCGGCCACGGCGGAATGTTCGACCAGCGCGCTCTCCACCTCCATGGTGCCGATGCGGTGCCCGGCTACGTTGAGCACGTCGTCCACCCGCCCCAGGATCCACAGGTAGCCGTCCTCGTCGAGCTTGGCGCCGTCGCCGGGGAAGTAGATCCCGTCCCACTTCGACCAGTAGGTCTCGCGATAGCGTTCATCGTCACCGTAGATGGTGCGCAGCATGGCCGGCCAGGGCCGGGTGATCGCGAGGTAGCCGGCATCGACCGGATCTCCCGAGTCGCTCAGGAGGGTGGCTTCGATCCCCGGGAAGGCGCGGCAGGCGCTGCCGGGCCGGGTGTGGGTCACTCCCGGCAGCGGCGAGATCATGATGGCGCCGGTCTCGGTCTGCCACCACGTGTCCACAATCGGACACCGTTCGCCCCCGATCACGCGGTGGTACCACATCCAGGCCTCCGGATTTATGGGCTCGCCCACCGTGCCGAGCAGCCGCAGCCGGCTCAGGTCGTGCTCGGCCGGCCACCTGTCGCCCCACTGCATGAATGCGCGGATCGCCGTCGGGGCCGTGTAGAAGATGGTGACTCCCAGCTCCTCGCAGATCCTCCAGAACCGCGCCTTGTCGGGCCAGTCCGGGGCCCCCTCGTAGATGACGACCGTGGCGCCCGCGGACAGGGGGCCGTAGACGATGTAGCTGTGTCCGGTCACCCAGCCGACATCTGCCGTACACCAGTAGACGTCATCCTCCCGCAGGTCGAAGACGGTTCTGGTGGTTGCGTGCACCTGGGTCAGGTACCCGCCCGTGGTGTGGACCACGCCCTTGGGTTTGCCCGTCGTACCCGACGTGTAGAGGATGTAGAGCAGGTCCTCCGCGTCCATTTCCTCCGCGGGACACAGGTGGCCGACCTCGGACACCAGGTCGTGGTACCAGTGATCCCGGTCCTGCTTCATCGTGAAGTCCCGGTGCAGCTCGAGGCCGCCGCGGGCCACGACCACCACATGCTGGATGGAGGGGCAGCGCGCGACGGCTTCGTCCGCGTTGCGCTTCAGTGGCACGACGGTCCCGCGCCGGTATCCGCCGTCCGCGGTGATCAGGACTTCGGCCTGGGCGTCGTTGATCCGGTCGGCGAGTGAATCGGGGCTGAAGCCACCGAACACGACCGAGTGAACGGCCCCGATTCTGGCGCAGGCGAGCATTGCGTACACCGTCTCCGGGATCATCGGCATGTAGATCGCGACCCGGTCGCCCTTCTTCACCCCCAGTCCCTTGAGCACGTTGGCGAACCGCCTCACCTGCATGCCCAGATCCCAGTAGGTCAGCTCGCGTTTTTCGCCGGCCTCGCCCTCCCAGATGAGGGCCAGCTTGTCCTCCCTGGGACCGTCCAGGTGTCGATCGACGCAGTTGTAGCACACGTTGAGCTTGCCGCCGTCGAACCACTTCGCGTGGGGAGGGTCCCACTCGAGTACCCGGTCCCACCTGCGGAACCAGTGGAGCTCCTCAGCCCAGCGGGCCCAGAACGCCTCGTAGTCCCCGGCCTCCTGGTAGATTGCCGGGTCGGAGACGACGGCGCGGGAAGCGAAGTCCTTCGGTGGAGCGAACCTGCGTTCTTCGGTCAACAGCGCTTCGAGGGCCGCGGCATCGGTCACGAGACCCGGCTCCTTCCCAGCGCCGAACGCAGCCGGCGACGAAGTTCGACTCCGGACATGGTGTTCAGGGTGCGTTGGGCGGTCTTGAGGGAATTCCAGCGCACGTCGGTCAGGACGACCGCTGGACGACCGCGATCCCGCTCCTCACCTTCCAGCATCAGGTAGAAGCGTCCCTTGTAGTCGCCGCCGCCCTCCTCCGCCACCGAGGCCACCCAGGGATCTCCTCGGTCATCAACGAACTGTCGCACCGGCACTCCTGATCGGGGTGAAAGTCTTGAGACTGTTCACCATTATAATGCGAAGCCGGGCCGGGTGAACCGGGTGAGTACCGGGGTCCAGCGGATGCATCGCTGCCCGAAGTCAGCGGGGACCTATTTCGCGGGCTGCCAGGCCGGTTCTCCCGGCTGTAGCTGAGCCTTGTGCCGCAACTCGGGGAACTCGTAGTAGATGACGCCGTCCTCGGTAATGTCCGAGCGGACCCTGAAGCCGTCGTCCATGCCGATCATCAGCTTCTCGGCCGCCTCCAGGCTGAGGTCCAGCTCGGCGGCGACCTCCGTAACCGTCAGGGCCCCGTCCCTCTCGGTGGCCAGCATGAGGACCTTCCGGCTCAGTCCCTGGAGGACCGCGCGCCGACGGTTCTGCAGGGCCTGCCACCCCCACAGGAACATCCCGGATCCACCCATCCCGAACATCGAACCCGTCACCAGGAGCTCGGGTTCGAATCCATTGGCGACACCTGCGACGATCATCAGAATGGCCAGCACCCCCAGTCCGACCCCGAACACCCTCCTGCCGATCCCGCTCGGGGGCAGCGGCCCCGTGACCGGACCGGCGCCGGCGCGCCGGCGCCTTGCCAGGGGCGCCGGCTGCTCCGGTCCCTCCAACCGACCGGGCTGGAGGGCCTTCTCCCATCCCAGTCCGCAGTCCGGACACACCAGGTTGCGGCGATAGGCCGCGTAGTAGAGCAGGCCGCCGACGCCGAAGGTCGGAAAGCTCACGCCCGCAAGGAGCACGGCGTGCAACGGCTTGCGGAAGTAGGGGATCCCGTCACCCCGGTAGCCGCAGCGCGTGCACTCCCTGACGCCCCGGTCCCGCTCCCGTGAA
>JAPOOQ010000504.1 GCA_026713345.1 Gemmatimonadota bacterium
GCCACATCGTTCTGGTCGCGGTTCATCCCGAAGGCCCAGGCCAGACGCCCGCCTTCGCGCGCCTCGCGCACCGCCTGGAAGAAGCCGAAGCTCGCGGCGTCGACGTTGTGGATCATCGCGTCGGCGCCCTGCCGCAACTGGGCCGCCGCCGCCTCCTTGGCCGCCGACACGTCGTCCCAGCTGCCGATGAAGGTCTCGAGCACCGTCGCGTCCGCGCGCACCGCCTTCACCCCCGCCTCGAAGGCGATGAAGGTGCCCTTTGCCGACGGGATCTCGACGCCGCCCACCATCCCCACGGTCCCGCTCGCGGTGATCGCGCCGGCAGCCATCCCCGCCAGGTAGGACGCTTCATGCAGCCCGAAGATGATCGGCACGACATTCTCCGACGGCCGCGACCCCGACGAGACCACGAAGGTGACGTCCGGGTACGCAGCCCCCGCCCGGCTGGCCGCGTCCTGGTACTCGAAGCCGTGCCCGAAGATCAGACCGTAACCGGCTTCGGCGTACGAAATGAACGCTTCGTCGAACTCGGCCGGGGTGCGGGTCTGCTGGTGGGAGACGTGCACGGCGAGCGAGTCGCCGATCATCTGCAGCCCCTCGTAGGCGCCGGCATGCCAGCCCGCGTCGCTGACCGGGCCGGAGGTGAGCAGGGCGACCCTGGGTCCGTCGCCGGTGGATGAATCGCCGCCGCAGGCCACCGGGGCCAGCAGGGAAACGACCGGCAGTAATCGGAGGTATCGAAACATGTAGTCCTCGCAGCGGTCGGAGGCGTTGGTTGTGTCCGGCCACGCAGTCGGTCTGGTGGCCCCTTGGAGTCGGACAGTACAATATACGGCGGACCCAAAGCGAACCCCCGACCCGAAGGGAAGCCCCATGTCCCAACCCCGCGACCATTGGAGTTCCAACGCAGGCCTCGTCCTCGCCGCCACCGGCAGCGCGATCGGCCTCGGCAACCTCTGGAAGTTCCCCTACATCACCTGGGTGAACGACGGAGGGGCCTTCGTGCTGGTGTACCTGATCTGCATCGCGGCCGTGGGGTTGCCGATCATGATGGCCGAGCTGCTGATCGGGCGGCGGAGTCAAAAGAGCGCCGTGGGAGCGCTGAAGGATGCGGCGGGACCGGCGTGGGGGCTGATCGGCGGCTGGGGCGTGCTCGCGGGCTTCATCCTGCTGAGCTACTACACCGTCATCGCGGGCTGGTCGCTCTACTACTTCGCCAAGACGATCGGCTGGACCTTCGGCGGCTTCCCGGAGGGAATGGTGGCGGGCGAACTCTTCCAGGAGCAGGTCAGCAGCGCACCCCTGCAGCTGATGCTCTCGCTTGCCTTCAGCGCCGCCACCATCGCGGTGGTCTACTTCGGGGTCAGCAAGGGGATCGAACGGGTGGCCCGGATCTTCCTGCCGATCCTCTTCGGCATCCTGATCCTGATGCTCATCAGTGCTCTGGGGATGAGCGGGTCGGGGGAGGCGCTCACCTTCATCTTCCGGCCGAACTTCGCCGACCTCGAACCGAGCAGCGTCCTGGAGGCGGTCGGCCACTCGTTCTTCACGCTGTCGCTGGGCATGGGCGCGATGATCACCTACGGGTCGTACATCTCGCGCAAGCAGTCGGTGGTGAAGGCGTCGGGTGCGATTGTCGCGCTGGACACCGTGATCGCGCTCTTCGCGACGATCATCATGTTCTCCGTGATCTTCTCGGTCACCGGAATGCAGGAACAGGTCGATGCGGGCGAAGTCGGAGCCGTGGGCATGCTCTTCGTATCGCTTCCCGAGCTGTTCTACACGCAGGTGCCGTTCGGGGTCGTACTGGGGCCGCTCTTCTACGTGCTGGTGGCGCTGGCCGCGCTGACTTCGACGATCTCGCTGCTCGAGGTCGTGAGCAGCTACCTGATCGATGAACACCGCATTCCGCGCCAGAAGGCCACGATCGGCGCGGGCGCGGCAATCTTCGTCTTCACCATCTTCGCGGCACTCTCGTTCACCGGCACTCCCTTCCTGTCGACGCTCGAAGTCTTCCAGGGGAAAGCGGGCTGGTTCTCCACCGCCGACCACTTCGTCTCCAACTGGATGCTGCCGATCGGCGGTCTGGGGATCACCATCGCGGCTGGCTGGTTCATGACCCGGAAGGACACCGAATCCGAACTGATGGATGGCACGCAGCCCAAGTGGTTCCACTACGGCGCGTGGCGGTTCTTCGTCCGGTTCATCGCGCCGGCCGCCGTGTTCGCGATCATCCTCTTCGTGATCCTGGGACGGGACTTCAGCTGATGAGACGACCGGCACGAACCATGCGCAGCCTGACAGCAATGAAGTGCGACCATTGAGCGAGGGCGCGCTCGGTCCCCGAGAGAAGGCTTCAGCGCAAGCGAGGACAGGCACCGTCGGAGAATCGCAGCGGTTGGTCTTCCGGATTGGCGTGCCCCTGAATGAGATCGCGGCGTTCTGTGACCGCTGGCAGGTAGACGAACTTGCTTTGTTCGGCTCCGTGCTGCGCGATGACTTCGGGGCCGACAGCGACATCGACATATTGCTCCGTTTCAAAGCGGAACGGACGCCGGGTCTGTTCGGGATCGCAAGGATGGAGCGGGAGATGGGCGAACTGCTCGCCCGCCGGGTCGACTTGGTGAACCGCGCCGCCATCGAGCAGAGCCGCAACCATATTCGACGAAAGGCGATTCTGGAGTCCGCGCAGGTGGTCTATGCCGCGTGACGACTCGGTATTCCTGTTGGATATGCTGCTTGCGGAGCATCCTGCGATCCCCTGGCGGGAGATTGTCGGCATGCGGAATCACCTCGTGCATGTCTACTTTGACATCGACCTGCGTCTCGTATGGGATACGGTGCTCAATGACCTCCCTGACCTGATCACCCGATTGGAACGGCTGGTACCGTCCGAGGCCGAATAGTGACCCAGCTTGACGCATCAAACGCCCGATTCGGCGCCCCCCCCGCGCGGCACGTGGAAAGGCGCCCGCCGGAGATCTCCTTCGGCGGGCGCGTCCTCTTCCTCGCGGACGACGCCGAACTCATCCGGCAACAGCTCCACGAGGGGCTGAACCCGCAGCTGACTCCCGACCTCAAGGCGCGCCTGCGCGACCAGATCAGCACCGACGAGATCACTCCGGCCTAGATCTGCTTCTTCTACGACGAGACGCTGGGCGACTTCCCCTACCTGGGTCTGGAGGTCGCCAGCGGCAACGGGCAAAAGGAGGCCCCGATCGAGCGCGGCCTGGTCAGGGCCGGCGGATTCGTCTGCTCGGTGGCGGGCAAGCGCCGCGGCAAGGGGTCCAGCCGGGAGCAGAGCCCCTACGCCGAGCTGATGGCCGGGATCCGGGTCGTCGTCAGCGAGAGCATCGAGCGCATCTACAACGAGAACTGCCAGAACCTGGGGATTCTCACCACAACCGACTTCGGCCTCATCGAACGCATCCGCTCCGGCGAGCCGATTTCGCTGAGCGAGTTCACCGCGGGGACCGACGACATCACCCGGCAGATCATCGAGTACGGGGGCCTTTTCGAGTTCAACATGGCCAGGCTGCAGGGGCAGGTGACGCTGCCGGCGCCGCGCCGCACCCCCCGCCCCATGACCCTCGGCGAGAAGATCTTCGCGCGGAAATGGGTCATCGACGCCGCCGAGGGGCGTATCGGCACCGACCATGCCGAACCCGGCGAGGCGGGCTTCTTCCGCGCCGACATCCGCTTCTCGCACGAATACGTGACCCCGATGGCCGCCATCTTCTTCGAGCAGAAGCTGGGCGCCGACGCGAAGGTCCTCGACCCGGACTCGATCCTCTTCTTCCGCGACCACCTGACCTTCCTGCACAAGGTGATGAGCCAGGAGCGGATCGAGCAGGGCCTGCTGGCCGTCGCCAACGAGCTGGAGGTCAAGCAGCGCGAGTTCTCCGAGAAGCAGGGGATCCGGCTCTACGGCGAGCAGCAGGGCCACGTGATGGGCTCCGAGGCGATTTGCCACTCCAAGATCCTGGAGGACTACGCCGAGCCCGGGATGCTCATTATCGGGACCGATTCGCACACGCCGCACGCGGGAGCGGTCGGCGCGCTGGCCTTCGGCGTCGGCACCACGGCGATCTTCAACTCGTGGATCACGAAGGACGTGCGGGCGCGGATCCCGCCGTCGTTCAAGGTGGTGGTGGACGGCACGCTCCCCGCGAACTGCACCGCCAAGGACCTCATGCTCGAGATCCTGCGCCCCCCCTACGTGCGCGACGGCCACGCGATCGGCCAGATCATCGAGTACGCGGGGCCGGTCGTGGAGCGGCTGAGCGTGGACGAGCGCGCCACCATGACCAACATGGCCGCCGAGGTGGGCGCCTTCACCGGCCTGGTCGCGGCCGACGACCGCACCGTCGAGTTCCTCATCCAGGAGCGGGGCATGGACCCGGCGTGGGCCAAGGCGATGGTGGCCGACGTGCACAGCGACCCCGGCGCCGAGTACGTCAAGGTCATCGAGATCGATGCCTCGCGGCTGCGCCCGATGGTCGCGCTGCCCGGCGATCCCGGAAACGGCCTCTACATCGACGAACTCGCCGAACCGGTCCCGATCGAGATCGCCTACGCGGGCTCGTGCACGGCGGGCAAGAAGGAGGACATGGACATGTACGCCCGGGTCTTCCGCGAGGCGCGCGACCGATGGGGGCGCGGGGTCCACCCGGATGTGAAGTGCTACATCCAGTGCGGCTCGACCGACGTGCGCGAATACGCCCGCGAGCAGGGCTACCTGGATCTCTTTCGCGCGATCGGCGCCGAGTTCATCGAGCCGGGGTGCGGCGCGTGCATCGCCGCCGGGCCGGGGATCACGCGGTCGCCGGATCAGGTGTCGGTGTCGTCCCAGAACCGGAACTTCCCGGGCCGATCGGGGCCGGGCCAGCTGTACCTGGTGTCGCCCTACTCGGTCGCCGCGTCGGCGGTGGCGGGGAGGGTGGTGGGGTGGGAGCCGGGACCGCGTCGCCCGCACCCGTTCAGCGAATCGTCGGTACCTCCAACCCCACCCGGAGCGCCGCGCTGACCAGCGCCAGATCCAGCGTCGCAAGCGGCAGATGCATCCGCGCCGCCAGCTCCAGATACATGGCGTCGTAGACGGAAAGCTCGTGTTCGTGCGCGAGCTTGAGCACGCTTCCCCACACTACCGAGGTCGACACCGGATCGATCTCGACCGGCAGGGCCTCGAGGTTGCGGCGAATCCTCCCCCATTCGTCCCGGACTATCCGGCCGCGGCGCGTCGCCACCCGAAGCACGTTGCCGACCTCGTTCGGCCAGAGCGCCGGGACGAACGCCCGCCCGCCGATCAGGGAATCGCGCAGTCGTTCGGTCTCTCGCGTCGCCTCATCCGCAAACACCCACGCCATCGTGACCGAGCAATCGAGCACGAAGGTCATCAGTGCTTGCGCCCCTCTTCGATCATCTCCCGAATCGAGAGGCCGTCCAGGGTGTGCTTCCGCTGGAAGTCTTTCAGGTCCTCGATGGCTGCCCGGACCTTGGCCTCGTCCACAGCCCGAAAGGGGATCAACTCGGCGATCGGCCGGTCATGTCTGGTAATCACGAACCGCTCCCCGGCCTGCACACGCCGCAGCAGGCGGGGCAGGTGCGTCTTGGCTTCGAATGCGCCTATCCGGGACATGGGAAACGCGTTTCAGCTGAAACGTTGCAGGTCGTTCACAGAAACAGACTAGACTA
>JAPOOQ010000505.1 GCA_026713345.1 Gemmatimonadota bacterium
GCCCCCTCGCCCCGGGCACTGTAGAGGAGCAAGAAGACGCTGTCGCCGTGGTCATCCTCGATGACGAACACCGTTGCCTGACGATCGTCCCAACCTATGCTGTAGCGCCCTACATTGCGACGCAGGTCCAGGCCTCGGGCTCTTTCACCGAGGGTCACCCTGTGCTGGAAGGCCGTCCCGGCGCGGGCCATCCGCTCTGCGGTTCGGTCATACCAGTCGAGAACCCTGTGACCCCGGCCTTCCGCGACAAACGCGGTGAAACCGAAGATGAAGCCCTCCCTCCCCACCACCAGGCCGTTGTCGCGGCGCGCGCCAGGGTAGACCGGTACCCAGTCGGGGATCACGTCATCCCCGTCAAGTCGTCCCGAACTGACAAGGACCGATTCGCCCCGGGCGACCTTGTCCAGGAGTTCATTCACGGACGCGAAATCGATACTCCACGAACTCACCGAACCCTCACGAGTGAACTGAAGGCCGAATCCGAACTCCGTGGGCTCCAGGTCGAACTCTGCCTCCTGGAACCAGCCGCTCATCACCGTCGCAACCGCACTGCCGAATTCCTCGGTCGCGGACTCCTGGGCCTCCGCGATCGACGGCGGTACCTGCGCCAACCCGGCAAGCACGCCACCGACGAGCAAGACCCTCGCGACAGTGGAGATCCCCCTTCGTTCGTGGCGCTTGGCCCCCTCGCCCGCGCCAGTCATCCGGTCCTCCCGTCACCCTTGTAAATGACGACGAACAGACTGTCGCCGTGATCGTCCTCGGTGACCAGCACCGTCAGCGACCGGTCCTCCGACATTGCGGCGAACCGATGAACGTCGAGGCGGCTGGCCACCTGTTCCCCGTCAGCCGTTTCCCTGGCCGAGGTAACGACCATCGAGACGCGGTCCAGTCCCGCGCGATCCGCCGCTTCCCGGTACCAGTCCAGCACATCGTGCGCGCCCGCGTTCGCCACGAGCACCGTGACACCAAAGGAAAAATCGGCGTGAGCGTAGAAGCCGCTGCCGCTGTGACGTGCGCCCGGGTGAATGGGGACCCAATCCGGCATCTTGCCGCTTTCGGCCGCGGCCCCCTTGTTCACGTCGGCAAACCGTGCCTGGCCGAGCGCAACCTTGTCCAGAATCCCGGTTGCGCTCGGGAAACTCATGCCGAACGCATTTCCGTCCGGCGGCTCGAAGTTGAAGGCCAGACCGGAACCCTCGCCGGGCGTGGCCGAGAACCCATGTTCCTTGAGGGTCGCATCCAGGGCGCTCGCCATGGCACTCCCCAGCTTAGGCGCGACGCTCTGGCCAGGCCGGACGGCGCCCTGCGGGTGCTCGAACACTTGCATCGTCAGGGCGTCCATGGCGATGGTGCCCGTGGCAATCACTTCGGGCGACACCTCCAGGCTCATCTCCTCGACGGACTCGACGATGTCCTCCACCATTCTGTCCACGGTGACGGACGCCCAGATGACGAACGCGATCACGACGGCTACCAGCAGTCCGCCCCCAATCAGGAACACTTTCGCTACTGTGGACAGGCCCGTGCGCTCGTGGCGGGTGGCTTCCTGGTACGGATCACTCATTTCTTCCTCCTTTGTAGACCAGCACGAACAGGCTGTTGCCGTGATCGTCCTCGGTGACGAAGACGCTCACCTGGCGGTCTTCCCACACCATCGCGAAGCGCCCGAGCTCGCCGACGGGGTCCGATTGACCCTTCGACGTCAGCTGCCTGAGCGAGAAATCCGTCCCGCCCCGTTCCAGCCGATCGGAGGCACGGAAATACCAGAGGAGGATGTCATTGCCGGAGGCATCAGCGAGGAAAACTCCGACTCCGAGGGCAAGATCACCCTTCTCCAGCAAAAGACTGTTCTTCCGGTCCGCTCCCGGAAACACCGGTACCCATTCCGGCAAGGGTTTCTTCGCTGCCTCGCCGCGTTCGGCCGCGTCGTCCGGCCACAGGTCGGCAAGCCGCCCTTCCCCGCGTGACACCCGGTCAAGCATCTCCGGATCCGAGACCAAATCGAAGCGCGTCGACACCGTCCCGGAACTGATGTCGAAGGACAGTCCAATGCCTGCTCCAACCGGCTCGACGCTGAAGCCCGCGTCGTCGAACACCGATTCCAGGACCGTATTGGCCGCCCGGCTCAGCTCCTCGGCAACCGATTCCTGAGCGGCGGCAAGGTTCTGACGGACCCGAGCGAGCTCGACAGCCTCAATGCGGGCTCGCTCGGCCACCACCTCCTGGCGGACTTCCCGCAGCGCGGCCTCCACCTCCGCCTGCTCCGCCGCCCGTTTGCGCGATTCCTCCAACTCGGCCTGCCTCATGCGCCGCGACTCTTGCAGCTCCGCCGCCCGCTGCGCGGCTTCGCCCCTCGATACCTCGACGGGCGGGGGAGGAGGGGACATGTAGCTGTACATTCTGTCCACCGAAACCGAGAACCAGATGAACAGCGCAACCAGCGCCGCCACAACCAGTCCGCCCCCGAACAGGAAGACCTTTGCGAGTGTGGGCATGCCTGTGCGTTCGTCGCGGGTGGCTTCCGTGTACGGATCGGACATTCTTCGCTCCTCGGTCAACTGTCCATTGGGCGGTGCCTGTTACAATCCCTACGCGGGACGTCGCCGCCGGTTTCGTATGCGCCGGGGGCGGTGAAACGGCCCCTTCGGGATTCTGATGCGCGTCGGTGGGCTTGGGGATGCCTCCGCTCACCCGCGCGGCAGATCCCGGAAGAGGGCGCGGATGTCCGTGCCGGCGTCGCGCAGCCGCCTCACCCCCCGGAAGAAGATCGCCGAGGCGACCGCCATCACGCCCAGCCAGACCCACGTCGAGTGGAAGTACCAGGCCCCCACGTCGGCCGTCAGATCCTTGTGGATGTGCACCACGAGGAAGACGGTGAGCAGCGCCACACCTGCCGATCCGGCGACCAGCCGCCCCGTGCGCCCCCGCAGCACCTTCATGCGCGCCGCCTGCTCTGGATTTCGCCGCGCCAGCGTCAGCAGCGACAGCGACATGAGCAGGAAGTTGACCAGCATCGAGGTGACGAGGATGTCGATGCCGAGGAAGAAATCGCCGGCGAGGTGGCTGCCGAGGATGCCGACGGACGCCATGGCGCCGCTCGCGAGGAGCGCCGCGTGGGGGGTGCGCCAGCGCGCGTTGACCGCGGCCATCCTGCGCGGGAAGACACCGTCCTCGCCCCATGCGAAGATGAGGCGCGAGACCGCCAGCAGCATCGCGGGGAGGTCGTTGATGAGCGCGATGGCGGCACCGGCGACGATCGCCACCGTCCAGCCCACGGGGAGCAGGTAGCCCAGGAGGCCGGGCGCGGTGAGGTCGCGGAGCTGCGCCTCCTCCGCGACGAAGGGCCACGGGATCGCGTGGTAGATGGCGGCCGTGAAGAGGAGGTAGAAGGTGCCCACAATGACGACCGCCAGGCCGGTCGCGAGGGGGAGGTTGCGTCCGGGCTGCCGCGCCTCACCGCCCGCCTGCGCGATGGAGTCGAAGCCGATGAAGGAGGAGAAGAGGAGGGCCGAGGCCGCGAGGAAGGGGCCGAGACGGAAGGGGGCGTGGGGTTCGGGGGGAACCGCGCGGCCTTCGGTGGCGGACAGGGCAGCCGCGAAGTCCGCGTGGTCGAACATGAAGCCGGCCACGATCACCACGCTCCCCAGCAGGAACATCAGGAACATCATCGGGATCAGGGTGACCTGGTAGGCGCCGAGGCCGCGCAGGTTGACGCCGACGAAGGCCCACAGGAAGGCGAGGGCGAGGCCGACGCGCACCGGTCCGGTGTCGAGCGCCGCCGCCGTCCCCGCCCACCCGACCGCGTCCGCGATGTCCCGGATGAACGGGATCAGCACGTAGGACACCACCCCGATCGCGATCGACAGCCCGAACCACTGCGAGAAGCTGGCGACGAACCCCCAGTAGGGGCTGAGCGACCGGCTGACGTATACATAGCTGCCGCCGGCGCGGGGCATCGCGGAGGCCAGGCTGGCGTAGGCGAGCGCGGCCAGTAGCGCCGGAAGCGCGGCGAAGATGTACGCAGACATCACGTGCGGCCCAATCCCCGGCACGTTCCGCTGCAGCATGATCGGGATGACGTTGATCGCCGCGCCCAGCATGGCGCAGATGCCGGTCGCGGTCAGGCCGAGGAGGCCGAGTTGCCGGCTGAGACCGGGACCGGAGGTCATGGGCGTCCCCCCGGCTCACCAACCGCCGCGTCACCGGTCCGTGGACGCGCGGAAGATGTGTGCCCCGCGAGGAAGAGCCAGCGGCCGTTCTCGCGTCGCAGCACAATCGACATCGCCCCCGAGAACGA
>JAPOOQ010000506.1 GCA_026713345.1 Gemmatimonadota bacterium
AGCTTGCTGCGCAGCGACGCGGGCACGATCATGCTCGCCGTCGTGCCGCCGCCGAGGCCCGCCACCACGCTCGCGATGCCTGTCGCGCTCAACTCGCGGTTCCAGTCCAGGTCCCGGTTCGTTGCCATCTCGAGGCCGGCGAGACTCATGATCACAATGATGAGCGCGACCAGCACCAGCATCAGAACGGCGGGCAACTGCATGGCCATCGCGGTCCAGTCCACATGCGCCAGGTCCGCAGGAAACAGGGCTGGCCACAGGCTTGCTTCCGAGGTGCTCGTCAGCAGCAGACCTGCCGCGCGTGCCTCGTCGCCGGAGATACCGAGCGCCGCGAGCGCAAGATGATATGCGCCCACGGCAAGCGCGACGCCGACAGGCAGGATGAGCGGACGGCCCCACCGCTTCATCGCGAGATACAGGACGATGCCGAACGCCACGCCGGGGCACCACCGCCAGAGCTCCGGCGGTGTCACAAGCGCAGGAATCGCGCGCCAGTCCATGTCCGCCCCCATCAGCGACATGGCGGCAAGGCAAACGGCCCCCCCGATCCCGGCCACGAAACCGCCCGCAACCGAATAGGGGACGAAGCGCACCAGATTGGCGAGGCCGAATCGCCCGACCGCGAGAAAGCACGCGCCGGCGGCGACTGCGCCGATAATGAGCGCACACGCGGTGGTGACGAAGAGGGCGTCGCCTTCGGCACCCATCGTGGCACCGACCTGCGCCATCACGATGACGAGCGCGGGAGACAGCCCCGAAATCGCTCCGCGAAATCCGCTGGCGAGAGCGATGACCAGACAGGCGGCGAAGTTCCCGAACAGCACCAGGCCGACGCCCTGAGAGGCATACGGAGCGAGTGGCCCCGAGAATATCAGGCTTCCGTACGCCACCTGGGCGACGAGCAGCGCGAGGCCCGTCGTGAAGCCGGCCACCAGCGCCGGCAGAGCCTTCGCCGAGACCATGTCCTCGCGGAGTTCCGAAGCGAGCTTAAGAAACGGTGACCTCATCACTACCGATGCTTTCTCCGATCTCAACGACCGCTTACGGAGCAGCCAGTCCGCCTCCAGGACTCCATGGAACCCTTTGCGCGCGCAGCCGATCTGTCAACCGGCTGGCGTTGGGAGACGGCGGAATCACTACGTCGCGAGTGCGTGAGCGCCACGGCCACCACGGATGCCCAGGAGCGCTTGGAGACCATGCGGAGGGCTGGCGCCGAAACTGAGACATGCCTACGGTTGTCATGTCCTGCAGCCAGTGGACAGTCCCCGCGTGACACGAAAGTAAAGTCAACATGACACTTGGTAAAGTCCTCTTGACATTGGGGATTCGTGAACACCGCGGCCCAACCCGAATGCATCGCCGGCCGAATGCAGTGGGGATTGTCCACGGAGTGCTTTTCCTGCTCGCGCTATCCGGCTGTGACCCGGGAATCAATCTCCAGGCGGGGGAGACGCTCCATCCCACTCCCGAAAACGCGCCCCCGGCGGACGCGGCCGTCATCGCCACAGGCAGCGAGCCTGCGGGACTGTCGGCCGATGCGCTCGACCGGTGGCGTGAGGCGCGCGACCTGCTACTCGGCGCCCCGGTCGCCCTGGCACTTGGCACCATGCGAGACGAGGGTCCGGAACTCTTCGGCCTGATCGGTGACGCAGCCTTCGACCTGGACGGCAATCTCCTGGTTCTCGACCCCCTCAGCTACGAGGTTCGCACCTTTACCTCCGACGGACGCCACCTCGGGAGTTTCGGGCAAGAGGGCGAGGGTCCCATGGATTTTCCCGGCGAACCGCAAAGCCTCGAGGTGTTGCCGGATGGCAGTCTCCTCGTGGGGATGCGTGCCGCCATGAAGTCCTTTGCCCCGGTTGCCGGTGGCTACGAGTACCTGGATCTCATCCCCGTGTGGGCGCGGGACATGTGTGTGACCGCGGCGGGGCGGCTGTTCGTCACCGTGCACGACACACGGGCTACCGAACGAGTGCTTCACGAGGTGGATCCGGCGGGTGACAGCGTCACGATGAGCTTCGGGCACGGGTACCTCGATGAAGACTGGCTCGCCCGCAACCAGCTCTCGGACGGGACAATCGGGTGTATGGACGAACCCATGCAGGTTCTCTTCGCGTTCGACGAGCACCCGATCCTCAGGGCACACCGCCCCGGCAACGACGATCCGGTCTGGACCGCGGCACTGGAAGACTATGTGCAGCCACTGTACGCGGGGAGCGCAACCTCCATCCGGATGGAAGGCCCCCACGGCGAGGTAACCGACAAGCCCCATGTGCTCGCGGGAGGACACATCATCTGGCAGACGTACTACCGGCGTCTGTTCTCCGAGCGGATCCGCACCTATCTCATCGACGCCGCGACTGGACAGGGGGCTCTCATCTCCGAGGACTTCCCTCGCGTCATGAAGGTGACGTCGGAGCGCTTTGCTGTCGCGTGGAACGACCCCTACCCCCGGATCGAGGTCCGCGAGCTGGTCGGCAACTGAGTTTCGGCGCACCGGCGTTGCCCCGCAGGTTCCTCAAGCCTAGTCTCAGCGGCATGAAAGAACACTCGCTGAGCAGACGAGAAGCGCTGGTCGCGATGGCGGCGGGCGCGGGGTTGGCGGCCTGCGGCACGGAGGCAGGGGATTCCGGAGGCGACGCCGGCGCGGGCACTGTCGGCGCGGGACCGGCGGATGGCACGCCCCGGGCCTGGGTCAAGGACCCGTCCCCCTTCGTCCAGCACGGCACGAACCTGGAGACCCGCCTCGCGGACCTCGACGGCCTCCTCACCCCGAACGATCTGTTTTTCGTGCGCAACCACGCGCCCACGCCGGTGATCGATCCCGCGTCGTACAGGCTGGCCGTAGGGGGGCCGGGTGCCGAAGCCGAAGTCGAGCTGTCGCTGGAAGACCTGAGGGCGCTGCCGAGCCACACGCTCATATCGTACATCGAGTGCGCCGGGAACTGGCGCGGGTTCTTCCAGCGGGTGACCGGGCGCACCGCGTCGGGGAGCCAGTGGGGCACGGGCGCGGTGGGGTGCGCGGAGTGGAGCGGGCCGAGGCTGGCGGACGTGCTCGCGCTCGCGGGGGTTCGCGACGGCGCGGTGGACGTCAACGTGATCGGGCTGGACGAGGCCGGGTGGGCGCGGCCGATGCCGCTCGCGAAGGCGCTCGATCCGGACACGATCCTGGCCCTCACGATGAACGGGGAGCCGCTGCCGCCGGACCACGGTTTCCCCGTGCGGGTGGTGGTGCCGGGGTGGGTGGGGTCGTCCAGCGTGAAGTGGGTGGGGAGGATCGAGGTCGCCGTCGGAAAGGTGTGGGTGAGAAGCAACACGACCTCGTATGTGCTGGTGGGAGAGGACTGGCCCGCCGACCGCTACGCCCCGGCCGACGGCGCCCCGATCACGACGGGCGCGGTGAAGAGCGCGCTCGCGCTGCCGTACCCGGCCGAGCTCTCACCGGGGCCGCAGAGGTTGAGAGGGTTCGCGTACTCGCCGCGCGGGGGGGTGGTTCGCGTCGAATGGCGTCTGAACGATGGGCCGTGGGCGCCGGCGCGTCTGATCGGGACGCCCGAGGCACTGCCCCACGCCTGGGCGCGATTCGAATTCGAGTGGGACGCACAGCCGGGTAGTCACGTCATCCGCACCCGCGCCACCGATGCCGCGGGGGACATCCAGCCGCTCGACGCCGTCTACAACGAGAAGGGCTACCTGCTCAACGTCGCGCTTCCCCACCCCGTGGAAGTTGGCTGAGGGAGGACGTCGGCTGAGGGAGTGGGCGGCCCCGATGCTCTGTCTACTGGCCGCCTGCGGCCCGGGCGACGAACCCGCGGAATCCCGGGTCGACGGCGAGTACGCCTACACGATTCGCTGCGGCTACTGCCACGACATCCCCAACGGGATCGGCGCGGAACTCACGCCCGAGGTCCTGGCCACCTACTCCACCGTCGGAGGTCTGGACCGCTACCTCCGGTTCGCGATGCCGCACGAGACGCCCGGCAGTCTCCCAACCGCCGAATACGACGCCATCCTGGCCTATCTGATCGAGAGCCGGGAGCTGGTGGCGGGCGGTGAGGACGCGCGGGAACTGCCCCCGTCAACGGAACTCCGGGTCATAGCAACCGAATCACCGGGGACGGAGCGCTAGCAGCTACGAGCCCGTGGACGCCAGTCTGACGCGGGTCGTTGCATTGAACACCACCGAAACCGATTCCGAGGAATCCTGTACGTTTCCCTCATATCTGCGGGATACCTCCCACCACGCCACGAGGCCGCGCTCGATGTCCCACAGGAAAAACCCGGTCTCCGAGCCATTCATGGTCATGGAAGTTCCGCCTTCGGTCAGGGTCAGCCGGGCATCTCCGGAGACTGTGATTCTGAGCTGGTCGCGGCCGTCCACGGTGGTATTGGAGTCAAGCGTGTAGGTGTACGCCACGACCCGCTTAGCTTCGCCCGCAACCCAGGTGGTGACAGTGTCCACCCAGCTATCGCCGGGCCCCACCTCGCCGCCGGGGAGGCGGGGGAAGACCGCTTCCCAGGCGTCGACAAAGAGGGGAAACTCGTTGGGGGCGCGTCGGCGCTGCCCGGAAGCGAACTCCTCCAGGCCCCGACCGCCCAGCCGCACGACATAGCTGCGCAGTCCGGCCTGAGTCTGCGACACCGACATCGGGGCGCCCATCGGGGGCTGTATCCGGCCCTCGAAATCCGTCAGGTCCACAGATGCCCTCACCCCGTCCCCGTCCGGCTCGAACGACAGGGTGTAGGTGATGACGGAGTTCCCGGAGACATCCGACGAGCCATCCAGGGTGGTCATGGTGCCAACCGTCGTGTCCACCATTTGGTAGACCGCGGTGGCTGGCGACGGAAGGCGGTAGGCGAGTTGCTGGCCCATGACGGTTGTGCCGGGCGAGAAAAGGGAGGCCGCCGCCAGGGCGACGACGGAGAGTGCGGGAATATGGCACATGGTTCGGGTCTCCGGTTTGGGGTCACTGCAGACTACTCCCGCCACTCGCTACCGGTTTCAGGGCTCGGCACGGGTGGCCCCTCTCCCCATCGAGGGCGCCTCCACGTGAGGAAGCCGTTTGAACCACGGCCGCGCCCGCTCAAGTTGCCCCGCCAGCCGCAGCAGGGTGGCCTCGTCGCCGACGCGAGCCGCGAAGTGGACGCCAACCGGGAGTCCCTCGGCGTTCCAGTACAGCGGGACCGACATCGCCGGTTGACCGCTGAAGTTGAAGACCGGGGTCCAGGGCGTGAAATCGAACGCCCCCTCGGCCATCCTGTCGATCAGGCCAGCCAGCTTGACCAGACGGCCGGAGCCGATCATGCCGAGGAGCCGAAGCTGAAGTCGTTCCATACGACTCGGGGGAAGGGCGCCGAGTCTCGGGGGTGGTTCCGCGAGAGTGGGGGTCACGAGGATGTCCCAATCGGTGAAGAATCTGCCCACGGCCCATCCACATGTTTCCAGCGTGCGGAGAGAATCCGTGAGTTCCCGGGCGGAGATCGCGCCCGACACCAGTCCGAGCGCCCAGGTGAGCGGCTCCAGCTCACCCCTTCGCGGCTTCCTCCCCAGCGCCCTCCGCCACTCTTCCAGATCGGCTCCCACCTCGCCTGCCATCATGCACAGGTATGCGCGCGCGAATGACGGCCCGTCCACCCGGGGCGATCGCTCGGCGACCTCGTGGCCCAACCCCTCCAGAAGGGTCACGGCCTCCACCACCGCGTCGGCGCAATCGGCGTGAACCGCGCTTCCCAGCATCGGCTCGGTCGTCCACGCGATGCGCAGCCGGCCCGGATCCTCACCCGGCTCCCGCGAGAACGGCCGGGCCGGCGGCGCGATCCGGCAGGGCGCGCCCGGTTCGGGTCCGTGCGTCGCATCGAGCATGGCGGCGCTGTCGCGCACCGAGCGGGTGAGCACGTGCTCGACGACTGCCCCCTGCCACGGCTCCCCGCGCACGGGTCCCGGCGGGACGCGGCCGCGGCTGGGCTTCAGTCCGAAGAGCCCACAGCACGACGCCGGAATGCGGATCGCCCCCGCCCCGTCCCCACCACCCGCGATCGGCACGATTCCCGCCGCCACCGAGGCCGCTGAGCCGCCACTCGACCCACCCGGCGTGCGGTCGGGAGACCAGGGATTGCGGCAGGGGCCCCAAAGCTCCGGTTCCGTGTACGGCAGCAGTCCGAACTCGGGCGAATTGGACTTTCCGAGCACGCTCACGCCGGTGGCGCGCAACCGCCGCACCAGTTCCGTATCGGTGTCCTGCAAGTGGTTGGCCGCCAAGCGGCTGCCCCGTGATGTCGGGTGTCCGGCGTAGTTGCTCTGCAGGTCCTTCGCCACAAAGGGAACGCCTGCGAAAACGCCGGTTGGAGGTGAGCCGACCACCGCCGCCCGCGCCTCGTCATCCATCCGGTAGACGACTGCGTTGACCAAGGGATTGACGAGTTCCAGCCGCTTGATGGCCACGTCGATCAGCTCCAGGGCCGTCACTTCGCCGGAGCGCAGAAGTCCGGCAAGCGCGGTGCCGTCCTGGCTGACGTATTCGTCGTGTGTCATCTAACAGCCCGTGGAATAAGTCCCCGCTGCATTCGGCCGGCGATGCATCCGCGCTGGGCCGCGGTGCTCGCGCGCTCGCAATGTCAAGAGGGCTTTACCAAGTGTCATGTTTGCTTTACTCATCCGCTTCCTCGAAGCACCGCTCTGCGTTGCTCCTCCTCGCAATAGCGCTGCTATTCCTCGTCGTCGCGCCTTGCCAGCCCGGCGCCTCACCGCCCTCGGCGCGACGCGGGGATTATCCACGGGCTGCTTGCTCGAACTCCTGGCTTACGCAGATCGTAGTCGGGCGGAGTTCGCTGCGGCAAGCGGCATGAGGCGACTCCCCGACGGTTGCCACCGCCATCCGTCGGACCCAGAATCGTTGGGAACCCTTCAGGGAGGTGCTTGTGCGCCGAACACCCACATCGTGGTTTGTGCTCGCGGTTGCAGTCGCAGTCACGGCGCCGTGCCAAAGCGTCCTGGCCCAGAGCGGGATCCGCCGCGTCACCATGGCCGAGGCGCTCGGGGCCTTCGCGTCCAACAGCCTGGAGCTGCGAATCGCCCGCGCCGAGGCCGAGGCGGCGATCGGGACGGCCCGCCAATACCGCACCTACGCCAACCCGGCGTTCTCTCTCGTCCACGAGTCGCTCGGAAGTTCGGGCGACAGCTACCGGGAGACGATCGCCGGAATCGCCCAGCGCGTGGAGTGGCCCGGCCGCACCGCCGCCCGCTCCGGCGTGGCGGTGCACGCGATCGACGGCGCCTCGGCCCGTTTCCGCGCCGACTCGGTGCGTCTCGCGTTTCAGGTGCGCGAGGCCTATGTCGCGGCCTGGCTCGCCGAAGACAAGGAACGCACCACGCGCGAGGCGGCAGGGGTGATCCGGCTGGTAGCCGAGGCCGCCCGGCAGCGGCTGGAGGAAGGTGACATCTCGCGGTATGAGGCGCGGCGGTTCGAGCTGGAGCTCGTCCAGGCGGAGCGGGAAGTGGCCGCCACCGCACTCGAGGCGCGGACGGCGCGCAGGACGCTGGCCGTCCTGGTCTCACCCGAGGCGGAGGTGGATGAGGTGGGACCGGCGGAAGCCATCGCGGGACTGCCCCCGGCCGTCACGCCCGCATCCGCGCTCGCGGCTCTCGGGCGAAGACCCGACCTGGAAGCTGCCGCCCGGGATCTGGACGCCGCGAGAGCCCGGTCACACGTCGCGATGACCACGTGGCTGCCCGATCCGACGTTCAGCCTGGGATACAAGGACCAGACGGACGGGTTGTCGGGCGCGGCGCTCTCCGTCAACCTCCCGGTGCCGGTTTTCGACCGGGGGATAGGCCAGCGCCATGGGGCCGCCGCTCAGGAGACCGCCGCCACCCACCGTCTGGAACTCGCCCGACGGTTGGCCGAGATGGACCTGATTGCGGCGGCGGACCGGTACACCTCGACCCGAACGCAGTTCGAGGCCGCGGGGGAAGATCCGCTCGCCGACGCGGACTTTCTGCTTCGCACGGCGAGAGCCCTCTACGCGGAAGGCGAAATGAGCCAGCTGGAGCTCCTCGACGCCGCCGCCATCTTCCGGGACGCCCGTATCGCCACGCTGTCGCTCCGCGGGGCGACCTGGATCGCCTACTACGACCTGCTGCGCGCAATGGCCCGGGCCCCGGACGGTGAGTCATGAGAGCGATGAGTTGGACCGTCGCCGCGACGGCCGCGCTATGGCTCCTGACCTGCGCCCAGCCCGCGCCCGATGTTCCCGCCGAGGCCGACCATTCCCACGCCGGCGGCGGGGTGGTGACCCACTGGACCGACGAGCTGGAGCTTTTCGTCGAGTACCCGCCGCACGTCAAGGACGTCCCCAGCGATCCCTGGGCGATCCATCTCACCTGGCTCGAGGACTGGCAGCCGGTGCGCGAAGGGCGCTTGACGCTGCTGCTGCGCGGCCCCGGCGGCGCGCGCGAGGAGATCGTGATGGACGCGCCGAACCGGCCCGGCGTCTTCACCGCGACCCCAGCGCTTCCGGCCACCGGCACCTGGCGGGCGGACATGACGCTGGCCGTCCGGGGCGCCGACCACCCGATCCCGGTCGGACAGCTCCAGGTGTTCGAGAGCGAGGACGCCCTGCCCCATGACGTGGAGGAACCGCCGCCCAATCTGATCGCCCTGCTGAAGGAACAGCAGTGGACGATGCCGTTCGCGGTGGGGGTGGCGGAGGAGCGCCGGATTGCGCGGTCGATCTCGGCGACCGGAGAGACTGCGGCACCGGCGAGCGGCCTGGCGCACGTCTCGACGCCCGTCGCGGGGCTGATCGTTGCGAACGGACCTGCGCTCGCACCCGGCGACCCGGTGAGCGCCGGACAGACCCTGGCGCTGATCGCGCCCGCGAGTATCGACAACTCCTACGCGCGACTGCGGGCCGACTTCGTGGAGGCGCGGCGCGAGGCGGAGCGGGCCGAGCGCCTCTTCGCGGCGGGGGCCATCGCGCAGCGCCGCCTGGAAGAGGCACGGCACGAACTCGACGTCGCGCAGGCGGCCTTCGAAGCGATCGGCGGCACCCCGCCCGGCGAGGAGGACGGGACCGACCCCCACCTCTACCGCCTTCGCACGCCCATCGGGGGCGTCATCGCCGAGCGCCACGTCGCCCCCGGCCAGCACGTCGGCGCGGGCACGCACGCCTTCACCGTGGTCAACCCGGCCACCCTGTGGTTCGTGGCGCACGTCCCCGCGCGGCACGCTGCCGCGCTCGGCGACCTGAGCGGCGCCTGGTTCACGGTCGAGGGCACCGAGCGCGTCCACACGGCGGGGAGGCTCGTCTCGGTCGGCAGCGTCATCGACCCGGACAACCGCACGCTGCCGGTCCGCTTCGCGGTCGCGAACCCCGACCGCGCCCTCAAGGTGGGGATGCTCGCAGCAGGGCACCTCCTCGTCGGCGACCCGGTGGAGGGGGTCGCGGTGCCGGCCACCGCCGTGCAGGACGAGGACGGTCTCCCGGTCGTGTACGTGAAGGTGGGCGGCGAGGCGTTCCTGCGCCGCGTCGTCGAGCTCGGGCCCTCGGACGGCTCCTGGACGATCATCACGGCGGGGGTCGCCGCGGGTGAGCAGGTGGTCACGACCGGCGCGTACCAGGTGAAACTCGCGTCTCTCGGCGACGCGGAGATCTCCGACCACGGCCACCCGCATTGAGTCGCCCGCACCGCACCGGCCTCCTCGACCTGCTGGTCCGCGCCTCGCTGGAGCACCGTTTCTTCACCGTGTGCGCGGCGGTGGTGCTGCTGGCGGGGGGCGGGTGGGTGGCCGCCACGGTCCCGGTCGACGTCTTCCCCGACCTGACGGCGCCCACCGTGACCGTGCTCACCGACGCGCACGGCCTGGCCCCGGAGGAGGTGGAGAACCTGGTGACCTTCCCGCTCGAGACCTCGGTGAACGGGGCGGCGGGGGTGCGGCGGGTGCGTTCCAGCTCGGCGCAGGGGATCAGCATCGTGTGGGTGGACTTCGACTGGGGCACGGACATCTTCCGCGCCCGCCAGATCGTGGGCGAGCGCCTGCAGCTCGCGTCCGGGCGGCTCCCCGACGACGTGAGCGCACCGGTCCTGGCGCCGGTCAGTTCGATCATGGGCGAGATTCTGCTGATCGGGATCACCGCGCCCCCGGACCGGCTCATGGAGGCGCGCACCGCCGCCGACTGGACCGTGCGGCCGAGGCTGCTGGCGTTGCCGGGCGTGGCGCAGGTCGTCCCGATCGGCGGCGAGGTCCGCCAGTACCAGATCCTGGTCGCCCCGGAGCGGCTGCTTGCCTACCGGGTCGGGCTCGACGAGGTGCTCGCGGCGGCCGCCGAGTCCAACCGCAACGTGTCGGGCGGGATCTACCGCTCCGGGGGCCGCGAGGTGTTGATCCGGGGGCTCGGACGCGCCCGCGACCTGGAGGAGATCGGGCTGACGGTGGTCGCGGTGCGCAACGGCGTGCCGATCCTCATTGAGGACCTGGCCGAGGTGCGCATTGGTCCGAAAGTGCGCTTCGGGACAGCGTCGGTGAACGCCGAACCCGCGGTAATCCTGTCGATCCAGAAGCAGCCTGCGGCGAACACCCTCGAACTGACGGAAACGATCGACGCCGAGCTGGACCTCATCGAGGCCGCGCTCCCCGACGGCGTTTCGTTCGAGCGAAGCATCTTCCGGCAGGCCGACTTCATCTCGCTCGCGGTCGACAATGTGATGACGGCACTGCGGGACGGTGCCATACTGGTCATCGTCATCCTCTTCCTCTTCCTGTGGAGTGTGCGGACGACCGCAATCTCGGTGCTGGCCATTCCGCTGTCGCTGGCGGTGTCGGTCATCGTCCTGCGGGCGCTCGGCGGCACCATCAACACCATGACGCTGGGCGGGGTGGCGATCGCGATCGGCGCCCTGGTCGACGACGCCATCATCTTCGTCGAGAACGCGCACCGGCGGCTCCGCGAGAACATGGGCCGGCCGGAACAGTTCAGACGGCCGTCCCTGGCGGTCATCCGCAGCGCGGCGCGCGAGATCCGCGACCCGATCCTCAACGCCACCGTCATCATCACGATCGTCTTCGTCCCGCTGTTCTTCCTCTCGGGGGTCGAGGGCCGCATGCTCCGGCCGCTGGGCCTGGCGTACATCGTCAGCATCCTGGCGTCGCTGCTGGTGGCGGTGACCGTTACCCCCGTGCTCTGCCACGGGCTGCTGACCCGGGGCCGCGCCGCCGCAAAGCTGAGTCGCAAGTCCTGGCTGCTGCGCTGGCTGGAGCACCTGTACCGGGGCATTCTGGAGTGGACGCTGCGCCGCACCGGGGTGGTCATCGCGGCAACCGTGGTGCTTCTGGCGGGGACCCTCGCGGTCATCCCCACCCTGGGCCGTGCGTTCCTGCCCGAGTTCCAGGAGGGATCGCTCACGATCTCGGTGGTGAGCCTGCCGGGGACGTCGCTGGCCGAGTCGGACGCGATCGGGGCGCGCGTGGAGCGGCAGCTGCTGGCGCATCCGGCGGTGGTGTCGACATCGCGGCGCACGGGCCGCGCCGACCTTGACGAGCACGCCCAGGGCACGAACGCGTCGGAGGTGGACGCGCTGCTGGACCTCACCGGGCGCGATCTCGCCACGGTGATGGCCGACCTGAGGGCGGGGTTCGCGGGGCTGCCGGGCACGAATGTGACGGTGGGACAGCCGATCGGGCACCGGATCGACCACATGCTCTCGGGGACGCGGGCCGCGATTGCGGTGAATCTCTTCGGGCCCGATCTGCAGCGGTTGCGCGAGATCGCCGCCCGGATCGAGACGGCCGCTCAGGGGGTCCCCGGGCTCGTGGACATCTCGGTGGAGCAGCAGGCGGGGGGCCCACAGCTGCAGGTCCGCGCCAACCGGCACGCGATGGCCCGCTACGGCGTCACCCCCGGGGCGCTGGCCGAGGCCGTGGACGTCGCATTCCAGGGCGAGGAGGTCTCGCTCATTCGCGAGGGGCAGCGCGCCTTCGACCTCGTCGTGCGCTACGACGACGCCAGCCGCGCGGATCCCGAGGCGATCGGGAGCACGCTGATCACGACTGCGTCGGGGGTGACGGTCCCGCTCTCGCAGCTCGCGTCGATCGCTCCGGCGCTGGGGCCCAACACGATCAACCGCGAGAACGTGCAGAGGAAGATCGTGATCAGCGCCAATGTGGCGGACCGCGATGTCGGCACCGCGGTGGCGGAGTTGCAGGGACGCGTCGCGAGCGATGTCAGTCTGCCGCCCGAGTACCACGTGCAGTACGGCGGCCAGTTCGAGAGTGGCCAGGAAGCGACGCGCCGCATCACGATCCTCTCGATCTTCTCCATTGCGGCGATCTTCCTGATCATGTTTCGCAATTTTCGCAATTTACGTATTGCGGCACTCCTGATGGTGAACCTGCCCCTCGCGCTCGCCGGCGGTGTCGGGGCGGTCATGCTCATCGGCGGCACCGTCAACGTCGCCACGCTGGTCGGGTTCATCACCCTCTTCGGCATCGCCGTGCGAAACGGGATTCTCCTGGTCGCCCGCTACCGCGACCTGCAGGCCAGCGGCATGTCGCTGGCAGCCAGCATCCGGCGAGGCTCGATGGAGCGCCTCAGCCCCATCCTGATGACCGCGCTCACCGCCGGGCTCGCCCTCATTCCCCTGGCGCTCGGCATCGGCGAGCCCGGCAAGGAGATCCAGGCGCCGCTGGCGGTCGTCGTGCTCGGCGGGCTGCTCACGTCTACATTCCTGAACATGGTGGTGGTGCCCGCGCTCTTCCTTCGCTTCGGACCGGCGCCGGAGGCGAGCAGCGGATGAACAGGTTGACCACCGGGCTGTCGGTCGTAACCAGCGAGATTCTGTATGGTAGACCTTACATTCTGTAAATCAAACATTACATTCTTGACGCTTTCGCCACCTGCCCCCAACGAGGGAGGACTCCTCACATGACGACCACACGACGCATCCTTCTCGCTCTCGCCACCTTCGCCGCGCTGACCATCATCGTCGTCACCGCGGTGAGCGCGCACACCATGTTCCTCAAGCTGGACAGCTTCTTCCTGGAGCCGAACTCGACGGGGACGGTCGCGCTGATCAACGGCGACTTCGACCTGAGCGAAAACGTGATCGCCCGCGACCGCATGCTCGACGTGAGCGTGGTCGGGCCCGGGGGCACCACCCATCCCCCCGAGTCGGCGTGGTCGGACTCCGCCGTCTTTCACTGGAGCCCCGACAGCGTCGACACGGCCATCCTGAGGTTCGAGACGGGCGGCCCCGGCACCTACCTGGTCGGCGTGTCGACCGCGGCCCGGGTCTTCGACCTCACCGCCGAGGAGTTCAACGAATACCTGGTGCACGACGGCATTCTCGACACGATCGAGGAGCGCAAGGCTGCCGGCAAGACCGACGACGAGGCCACCGAGCGCTACAGCAAGCACGTCAAGGCGGTGGTGCAGGTCGGCGGCGCGCGCAGCGGCGAGTGGGCCAACGAGCTTGGCTATCCGGCGGAGTTCATGCCCCTGCAAAACCCCTACGAGCTCTCGAGGGGCGATGAACTGCGCGTCCGCTTCCTGCGCGCCGGCGAGCCCGTGGCCAACCAGCTCGTCTACGCCAGCTACGACGGCTATCACAGCCACGACGCCGGGGGCGAACACGTCGAAGCGGTCACGACCCGCACCAACGCGGACGGCATCGCGACGATCCCCCTGAACGGAACCGGCCGCTGGTACGTACGCACCATCCACATGGTCGAGACCACGACCGAACCCGATGTCGACTACGAGTCGAACTGGGCCACGCTGACCTTCGAGGTGCGCTGAACCGACAATTCCCCAAGTGTTCGACAACCCTCAAGTGGCGTCCGTGTCGATACCCGCCGCGGAGGCTCTGGACTGGGAGTCCCTTCATCCACGGTACGTACGGCGGCTGCAGGCCGCGGCCCTGATCCGGGTTGCGGTGCTGACGGTCGTCGCGGTCGGGGCCCAGATTCTGGTGCTCCTGTCGGACTCGGAAGCCCTGCCCACCATCGCGTTCTGGCCGCTGTGCGTCCTATGGGCCGCAGTCGGATTGTTCGGCGTCAAGGCACTGGCCTGGCCTGCCATCGCGGTTCCGCGCTGCGGCTACGCGGTTCGCGAGAAGGACATCCTGTACCGGTCGGGCGTACTCTGGCGCACGGTGAGGGTTGTGCCCTTCAGCCGCGTCCAGCACACCAGGACGGACAGCGGCCTCCTCGACAGGCGATTCGGCCTCGCCAGCCTGACCGTCTTTCCGGCGGGAGCGGGCGGCCACAAGATCCCCGGGCTCGGCGCCGACACCGCGGAGAACCTGCGGGCCTACGTTTCGGCGCGAATCGAGGCCGAGAAGGCCGAGGCGGCGGGCGACGGTTCGTGAATTCGCCCGAGTCCAGCGCCTGGCAGCGCACCTCGCCGGCCGCGGTCGTCTTCTTCGTCGGCAAGTCCGCAAAGTGGGTCTACGATCGCTACGGCGCGTTCGGACAGGTCGTGGCCGCGGTCGGCATCACCGCCTTTCTGCTGAGGAATCCCCAGTACACGGTGCTGGTGGTCCTCACCGCCCTGCTAACCGTGGTCGTGGTGGGGGCACTGCAATACTGGTTCTTCCGCTTCCGCATCGAAGAGGACCGCGTTCTCATCCGGCAGGGCGTCGTCAACAGGACGGCCGTGGACCTTCCCTTCGACCGCATCCAGGGGATCAACGTCAATCGGCGCCCGATAGAACGGGCGCTCGGCCTGGTGACGGTGATCCTCGACACGCCGGGATCGCTTGCCGCCGAAGGGCAACTGCCGGCGGTCGCCCCCGAGATCGCCGAGCGGCTGATCACGAAGGTTGCGGAGCACCAGAACGAAGCATCACCCGCGGCGGACGAGACGGACCCGGCAATTGCATCGCAAGTGCGCCGCGCAGAGCGGAAACGGGAAGTACTGCAAAAACTCAGCTTTCCGGAGGTGCTCCGCATGGGTCTCGCCAACCCCGGGGTGCTGCTGTACGCGGCCCTGATGCTGGTGGTGGGACGCCAGGTCGACGTTGCCGTGGACACGGTGACCCAAGCCTTTCAGGCCCTGGCGACCGCTACCGGGGGGCTTGGATTCGCTGCGGCACTGGCCGCGGCCGCTCTCTTGCTGGGCTTGTTGGTCCTGGTTCTGGTGGGACGCATCGTCCGGTCGCTGTTTCGGTATCACGGCTACACGCTGTGGGACGAGGGAGGTTCCTATCGGTCGCAGGCCGGATTGCTCAACCGCAGAGAAGTCGCCGTCGGAATCCGCAAGGTCCAGATGCTGAGGGCGTACCAGCGCCTGCTGTACCGCTACTTCGGACGATACCGGATCCAGGCCCCGACCATCGGGGGATCGCTGGATGCGGAAGATGACGAAGGGATGGCGCGGGGAGCGCTCGACGCGGACACGCTGGAGATCCCCTGGGCCGCCAGGGCGCTCGTCGAGAAGATCCGGTCGGGCATGCTGCGCGGCGAAGGAGAAGGGCTGGCGCTCCTGCCGGACGACGAGGCGTTCACACGCGTTTCCCGGCTTTACATTCGCGCGGCCGCGATACGCTTCTTCTGCGTGGGCTTGCCGTCGGGAATCGTGGCTCTCTTCCTGCTGAGCAACTTTGTGTCCGACTCCTGGAGGGGACCGGATGTTGACGGGACTGCAGTGTTCGTTCGCTACCTGGAGATATGGGGTTACGCGGCCGTCATCTGGGGCGTCTTCTGCCTGGTGGCAGCCGCCCCCATCGGCTGGCTCCGCTGGCGCGCCAGGGCATACATGCACAACGACAATGGGCTTTCGTGCCGGAGCGGGCTCATCGGCTACAGCGTGGAGGCGTTTCTCTTTCGCAAGGCCCAGGGCGTCACGGTGAAGCAGTCGCCGTTGCAGCGCAGGCATGGGCTCGCCACCCTCAAGGCCGAGACCGCGTGCGGATCCGTTACTGTCCCCTACATCGAATACGCGAGGGTGTGCGCTCTGCGCGACCACATCGTCCACAAGGTGGAAACGAGCAGGCGGGGCTGGTATTGATTGACGGGAACCCGCCGCCCGCACGTATGTGCCCTTTGCATCGTCCCACCACTTGCGCCCGAGTCGCACAATGACTGAACCCACAACGATCGAGGCCGGCCCCCCCGGCATGTTCGTCAACCCGGAAGTCCCGCTCGATTCCCTTCCCGGCACCGAGGCCCTCGACTGGACCCCGCTTCACCCGCGGTTCGCGAGGCGCCTCCAGGTCGCGGCCCTGATCCGGGCTGTGCTGATCGTCGGAGCGTGGAGTGCGTTTCACATCCGTGTTGTCCCGTTCATCGCGGAGCACCTTCCGTTGCTGGCCACGCTTGGCTGGACGATCATCGGCGCGTTCTGCCTGTGGTCGCTGGCGTGGCCGACCGTCGCGGTGCCGCGCCGGGGCTACGTGGTGCGCGAGAAGGACCTTCTCTACAAGTCCGGCGTGCTCTGGCGCTCGGTGAAGGCGTTTCCCTTCAACCGCGTGCAGCACACCAAGCTCGACAACACTCCGCTCGACCGGCGGTTCGGCCTGTCGAGCCTTTCGGTCTTTCCGGCGGGCGCGGGCGCGGGTCTCAGGATCCGGGGACTGGGACAGGAGACCGCCGGGCGGCTGCGCGTGTACATCTCTGAGCGGATCGAAGTGGATGGAGAGGCGGAATCCAGGGACACGGACGCCGCGCCGGCTCCCGCAGCCGACCCGGAAACGAACTCGGAAACGGCCTCAGAAGCCGCCGAGGATCCGGGTCGGTGAACCCGCCCGTTTCCGGCAACTGGCAGCGCCTGTCTCCCTTCGCCGTCGTTTCCTTCCTGTGGACCGCCGTGAAGATCTTCGGGCGCGGCGCCATCCAGGGGATCCTCCCGATCCTGGCAGCCGTTCTCCTGCTGCGTGACGACGAACCCCTCGGCCTCGGCCCCCTGCTGCCCATCCTCGGGGGATTGCTACTGCTGGTCGTGGGGATCGCGGTAGTTCAGTGGGCGTACTTCAAGTTCAGAATCGCCGAAGACCGGCTCCTCATCCGCAAAGGCTTCATCAAGAAGACGGCGCTGGACCTTCCGTACGAGCGCGTGCAGGGCATCAACGTCGAGCGTTCGCTCGTGGACCGGATCATCGGCCTCGTCTCGGTCACGCTCGATACGGCCGGCTCGGTTCAGGCGGAGGGCAAGCTGCCCTCGATCAGGACGGAGGTGGCGGACCACCTGCGGGCCAGCGTGGCAGCGCTTCGTCCGGGGCTGGAGGACGACCTGCTGGAAGGCGTCAGCGGCAAGGCGCGGGACTCGGGCGCCGAGGGCTGGGGACGGGTCCTCCTCAAGCTCGGCCCCGCCGACATGGTCCGCATCGGCGTGGCCAACCGCAACTTCATCTTCGTCGCGGCGATGGTGGGCATCCTCGCCGATCTGCTGCAGCCCGGCGACTTCCTCGCCCCGCTCTTTGAGGCGCTTGCAGCAGGCATCGACAACGCCGCCAGCGCGTTCTCGGGGTTGGGAGCGCTCGCCCAGCTGGTCCTCGTGGTGGTGCTCATCCTCGGCGCTCTGGCCGCAGCGCTCCTCCTCACGGTCACAGCCGCTTTCCTGCGCCACCACGCTTTCACCCTCTGGCACGACGGCAGGACCTTCCGCTCCCGCGCCGGCCTCCTCACGCAGCGGGAGGTCGTCGTCGAGGCCCCCAAGATCCAGCAGCTGAGCCTGAGCCAGGACCTCGTGATGCGGTGGTTCGGGAGGTTCCGGCTGCGGGCGCTGCCGGCGGCGGCGGTCGTCGCGCCGGGCGGTCAGAACCCCGAGGGGCTCGGCGTCGCGGACGTTCTTGATGTGCCCCTGCTGGACGGCCGAAGAGCTGAAGAGTTGCGAACGCGGGTCTTCAAGCGGGAGGCGAGCGAGATCGCGGTCCTTCCCCGGGACGACGCGTTCAGGCGGGTCTCCCCGTACTACATCCGGGCGCTCACACTGCGGATCTGGCTCATTGCGGGCCTGGTCCTCGGCACCGTCTTCCTCCAGCTGCTCGCAGCGGAGGTTTCCGCTGGCGTGGGCGTGCCGATGCTGATCGGGTGGCTTGCATCCATTCCGGTGCTGGTGCTGATCGCGTGGCAGCTGTGGCGGCGGCGGGGATACACGCACGACGACGACGGGCTGGCGAGCCGCGGCGGGTTCATCGGGAGCAAGGTGGACGCGTTTCCGATGCGCAAGGCCCAGTCGGCGATCGTGAAGCAGTCGCCGCTGCAGCGCCGGAAGGGGCTGGCCACCTTGCAGGTTCAGCTGGCGTGCGGGCAGATGACGGTCCCTTACATCGAAAACGAAGTGGCGCGCGGGCTTCGGGACTACATCCTGTACAGGGTGGAGGCGTCGCGGCGGCGCTGGCACTGAGCGAGGCCTAAGGGTGGATGACGCTGGAAATGCAGCTCGCCGGCGAGAGCATGGAGGTCCCATATATTGATCAGCGG